>JAILLW010000126.1 GCA_024692955.1 Lachnospiraceae bacterium
CGGGCGGCATGTGAGTGTGTTGCGACAGACGATTTTCCTGAATTGCAACACACTCTCTTGGAGCGGGCGGTATGTGAATGTGTTGCGAAAAGAGGTTTTCCTGAATTGCAACACACTTTCTTGGAGCGGGCGGCATGTGAGTGTGTTGCGACAGCTGGTTTCCCAGAATTGCAACACAACGGAGGACGCAGGCCTTCCGCTTGGTGGAGAAAACCGTCGGGAAACTACCCATCCAAATCGAAGAATCTTTGATGTAGTGGAAAACACCAGTGCAGGATTTCCCACTTTTTGGCGGCCCCGGTAATTTGGTGGTAAGTATCAGGTTTTATTTTCCCGTTTTTTCGGCGAACCGTTGATTTGGCGGGAACATTCGAAGAAAAACTGCCCGCCAAGCAGTAGAGGCTTCAATCAGACATACAATTCAGATGGAATGATGTTCCTTTCGGATTGAGCCGGCGGATCGCTTTGATGTAAACTACAAAGGGAAACCACGATGATCAGGCCTTTTTCGTATATCTTACGGAATACCATATGATCTGTATGGTAATACTCCGGTTGTGCTATAATTGAAAAGTATATAAGTGAGAAATGCGAGCATTTATCACCATAGCTTATTGATTGAAGGCCTGCGCCCACTATGAAAAAAGACGAAAAAACCAACGTAATGCGAATCCTTGAGGGAAAGAAGATCCCCTATGAAAGCCATTCCTACGAGCCGGATGCTACGCTGAGCGGAACCGAGATCGCGACAATCCTCGATGAGGATCCGGGGGCGGTCTTTAAGACCCTCGTGACCCGCGGCAGGTCCGGAGCATATTATGTGTTCGTGACGCCGGTCGCGGAGGAACTGGACCTTAAGAAGGCGGCGAAGGCAGCGGGGGAGAAGTCGATCGAAATGATCCGGCAGAAGGAACTGCTTCCGCTTACGGGATATGTTCACGGAGGCTGTTCTCCCATTGGGATGAAGAAACAGTTTCCGACCTTCATTCACCAAACGGCGACGGATTTCAAAAAGGTGTTTGTAAGCGCCGGAAGGGTAGGATTCCAGATCGAGCTTTCGCCGGAAGACCTGATCGCAGTGGCGGGCTGCGCGGTTTCTGATATCGTCTGACAGATGCAATCCGGGCAGGGCGGCTTTGCTTAGACAACCCCGGGCCAATAAAACGGCGCAGGGCAATAAAACCACACCGGGCAATAAAACCACACCGGGCAATTAAGACCGGATCAGACAGACCATATTTTAAGAAAGAAGGACATAAAAAGTGGAGAAAAACGAGAAAAGGGAAGTCGTAAACAAAACCGTCAAGAGCGGGATCACCTTCGGGAGTGCCCTCGCAATGGTGATTAGTTATGTAAACTGGCATTCCGTTCTCTGGGCCATCATACACGGGGCTCTGAGCTGGGTGTATGTCATCTATTACATCGTAAAGTATTGAGGCGGAGCGCTCTTTTTCCTTTGCCGCAGGAGCAATACGTGGTAAAATATAAGAATAAAGTGCTGAAACGTTTTAGTTACGGGAATTTGAACCTGCAATTGCCGGCAGAGTTTTGTGTTGAGTTTATGAAATGAAAAAGAAGATCGCGATATGCGCCAACGGATGGAATTACGAATCACTCCGTGAGGCATTGAACGGAATAAGGGGGTATGCGGCTCAGGAGGATTTTGATATTTTTGTTTTCCTGAGTTTCGCTTCCTACAGTGAACACGTTTCCCTGATGCAGGGAGAACTGAATGTCTATGATCTGATGGAACCGGAAGAATATGACGGGATCATCGTTTTTTCGACTGCCCTGAATTCGGAAAAGACCGCTGTGGAGATCTGCAGCAGAGCGAAGGAAAAACACATTCCCGTGGTCAGCATCGGAATGGAACTCGACGGGATCCACTCCGTATGCGTCAGCAATGATGAAGGAATGCGGGAACTTGTCACGCACCTCGTAAGGGAACACCGTATAAAACGGGTCTATTTCATCGGAGGAACGCCGGATCATGTAGACAGTGTCGCCAGATTAAAGGTCACGCGCGAGGTCCTTCGAAAGTACGGGATCCCGTTTACCGATGATGATATCGGGTACGGGAAATGGGCGAACAGGTATACGGCCGAAGCCATTGATGAACTGCTGGCATCGGGAGGGGAACTCCCGGACGCCATTATCTGCGCGAACGATATCATGGCGATGGCCGCCTGTACGGAACTGAACGCAAGGGGCGTCGATGTGCCCAGAGATGTGATCGTTACGGGATTTGATGACTGCAGGGACGGCACGATCTTTTATCCTTCCCTTTCTTCCGTGGCTCAGAATTATAATGAGATCGGATATGCTGCCTGCAAGCTGATCTTCGATGAGATCAACGGGATGAAAAAAACGATGCGTAAGACCGTGCATTCCTCCTTTGTCTGCGGCAACAGCTGCGGATGCAGAGGAGACCGGGATTACGACGAGATGCGCAAGGATTTCTGCCGGAATCTTTTTAAACGGACTTCGGACGCGAAGCTTCTTGAGCAGAATGAGCGGACCATGCGTTCATGGCTTACGGATATGCCAAGCTACGACATGCTGAAGGAAACGCTGAACGCCCATTATGAACAGAATCATCAGTTCGAGGGGAGCGGCTTTTATATCTGCGTAAACGATGAGTTCTTCCGGAATGTCATGGCAAGCGAGCAGGAACTCTGGGAGATGAAAAAGGACTGCCGGATCGAGGTACTGGTCGCGTTAAAGAACGGCGAGATCGTCTACGGACTGAATGCGGATTTCAAAACGATCGTTCCGGGATACCGGAAGAATATCGGGGAACAGCACGTCTATTTCATTATGCCGATGCACCACTTCCAGTATGACTACGGCTATGTCGTGCTTACGGATTTTCCTTATCTCTTTTCGGAGGAGATGATCTATCCCTATATGGAGAAGCTTCAACAGTCCCTGAAACTGATGCGGACGAACCTGCGCCTAAAGATGCTTTACGACAAGGATCAGATGACGGGCCTCTATAACCGTTTCGGCTATGAGGATAAGGCGCTTCCCCTCTATGAGGAGAGTCTGGCGAAAAGATCGAAACTGATGGTGATGTTTGTTGACATCAACTATATGAAGATGATCAACGACGAATACGGACATCTCCATGGAGACAATGCGATCCTTACGGTGGTTGCGGCTATCAAAGCGACCATCGGCGATCATAAAAACACACTGGCTGTCCGTTTCGGCGGAGACGAATTCCTGATCATTACCCCGGACTGCTCGGAAGAAGAAGCGGCGGCAATGAAGGAATCGATCCTTGTCTTTCTCGGGGAATGCAACCGGGTGAAAACGGTCCCTTATGACATCTCTGTCAGTATCGGCTATGTGCTTTCTTCTCCGGCGGACCGCCCGGAGGCCGACCTGCAGGATTATATCCGTGAGGCGGACCGGCTGATGTATGAGATCAAAAAGGAAATGCATATGAAGAACGATCGGAGGCGGTCGGACAGAAAATAACCGCAGCAGGCCCTGTGCCATACCTGAACGAGGTTTGGAATGCTGATTTCGAAGATTTTCAAAAAATATATAACAAATGAGGAACTGGAAGTTCAGCACCGGCTTATGAACATTGTCCTGATGGTGGGTATTCTGGTTCTTCCGATCTGCGTCATTTTCGACATGTTTGTCGGACTTGTATTCGATACCCTTATTCCGCTTCTTTTGCTGCTCGGGATCTTTATCCTTGCCTTTTTCATCGCGAATGTAAAAAACAGGGCGAATTTCGCGGGCATCATCCTTACCGTCACGGCTTCGGATTTTCTGCTTCCTTATCTGTATTTTCAAGGGGGTGGCCGGAATTCGAGCATGCCTGCCTGGTTCATCCTTTCTTCGATCTTTGTCTGGCTTCTTGTAAGGGGCTGGCCCTGCTATGTGGTCTTCGCCTCAAATCTTGCCGCCTACAGTCTCACTTTTTATTTTGAGTATACCCATCCGGAATATGTGACCGCTCTGCCGGATACGGAGAGTGAGTATATGGATATCGCGGTGGGAATCGCCCTCATTATCGCGATGATCGGGATTATCTTCAAATTTCAGAACCGGCTTTACGAAAAAAAGAGGACGCAGCTGGAGGAAAAGGAAGCGGAGCTTCGTGATACGAATGTGCGGCTGGAGCATATGAGTGAGGCAAAGAGCAGATTCCTTGCAAGCATGTCCCACGAGATCCGTACGCCGATCAACGCGATCATAGGAATGAACGAGATGATCCTCCGGGAGAGCAGAGACGAAAACATCACAGGCTATGCTGAGAGTATTGAACAGGCTTCCGGTACCCTGCTTTCTCTCATAAATGATATTCTCGACCTTTCCAAGATCGAAGAGGGGCTGATGGAGATCATACCCGAAGAGTATGAGCTTTTCAGCATTCTGAACGACTGCGAAACAATACTCAGGAGACGCGCCATGGAAAAGGGTCTGAAGATGGAGATCGAAAATGACCCGAAGATCCCTGCCGTGCTTTACGGGGATCAGATCAGGATCCGGCAGATGCTCCTCAATCTGATGACGAATGCCATTAAGTATACGGAGGGCGGACTTGTCAGAGTGCAGGCCGGATTTGAGGAAAAAGGCGAAAACGGGATAATACTCTGCCTGACGGTTTCAGACACGGGAAGAGGAATATCGAAGGAAGGGATCGCGGTTCTTTTCGAATCCTATTCGCGCCTTGAGGAGCGGAGAAACCACCGGATCGAGGGAACGGGACTCGGACTTGCGATCACGAAGCAGTTTGTGGAACTCATGGACGGAACCATTGATGTAAAGAGCGAACCGGACAAAGGTTCCAGGTTTACGATCCGGATCCCGCAGAAGGTTATTTCAGGCGAACCCATGGGAGCTTACGAAGAAAAACGGAAGCATCGGCTGCAAAAGAATGAACGCCGCGGGGTGAGCTTCAGGGCGCCGGAAGCAAGGATACTTCTTACGGACGACGTGCCTATGAACCTGAAGGTGATCACATCGCTTCTTAAGGATACGCAGGTCCGGATCGATCTTGCGGAAAGCGGAAAGGAATGCCTCCGGAAATATGAGGCTGAGCATTATGATCTCATCTTTCTTGATCACATGATGCCGGAAATGGATGGAATCGAGACCCTGAGACATCTGAAGGAAACGGAGCGATACCGGACGGAGCACACCCCCGTCATTGCCCTGACCGCGAACGCGATCCTCGGGGCGGATAAAACCTATCTTGACACCGGGTTTAACGATTATCTGACAAAACCCGCAAGAGGCGGGGATCTGGAAGAGATGATCCTTAAGTATCTGGACCCGGAACTGGTGATCCCGGCGGAGAAGAAAACGGACTGACGAAAGTCGGATATCGGATAAAACGAAGGAGATTCTGTATTGATGATCAAAAAAGCTTTCAGGAAAACAACGGCGGTTCTGCTTTCGCTGCTGATGGCGGCCGGTCTTTTTGCGATACCGGCACTTGCGAAGGAAGACGAAGTACTGCAGCCTGAAATAACGGAAGAAGAAGTCCCCGGCAGTATTTATGAAGAGGAACTGTCCCTTCCGGAGATCGATGAAGACAGGACGGACGATCCGGAGATCCAAACGACGGATGTTTTGGAAGAAGAGGAAGAAGAGTCCTTATCCGAAGAGAGCTTTGGTGCGGATACCGTAGCGACCCTTTCAGAAGGGGGCGGAGAGGCCAGGGAGTATACGAACCTGGAGGATGCCATTTATGCGTGGGAGACCATGGGCCCCCGGATGGGCGCGACCCTAAAACTGATGCGGGAGGTATCGGTGGAGAAAGAACTCAAGGTCAAAGGGGGAAGCGAAGATGCTCCGATGGTTCTTGACCTTAACGGCTATGGGATCATAAATAGCGGCAGCAACAGTACGAGACTGATCACGGTGGAAAGCGGCGGCTATTTTGTACTTGAAGATACCAGGCAGGCGTCCAGAAGATTTATTGTCCTTAACGAAAACAGAGGAACTTCGGCTCAGTCTAACGTTCCTTCTGGCGGTGATTTTGTGGAGGTAAAGACCGGCTATCTTACAGGCGGAAAACATGATGATGGCGGATGTATTTCCAATGCCGGCACCTTCGTTATGAACGGGGGGAGCATTGTCGGGAACCTTACAGTGAGCGGAAACGGCAAAGGCGGCGGCGTATACAGTACCGGCATATTCCGTATGAACGGTGGCTGGATCGCGACGAATACGGCCGGAACAGAAAGTGAAGAAGGAAAGGGCGGGGGCGTATATATCGGCTCGGGAAAATTCATCATCAGAGGCGGTGAGATCAGTGGTAACAGAGCGGGTGCGTACAGTGCGCTCTTTTATTCCCGGGATCATGGCGCAAAATGCTTTTTCGACGGGGATATCTATGAAAGCTCCGCAAGTACCGTATCCGCAAGGGAACTGAAGCGGACTCTTTCGACAAGAGGCTATGTCAAAGTTCAATTCAGAAAGAAGATCGAGGTAGAAAGGAACCACGAAATAAGAGAATATGCGGATCTTAGCGTGGCGGCAGAAGCATGGAACGCTATGGGTGCCGGAACCAGCATGCGGCTTCTTGAGGATGTTGAGACGGAAGATACCGTAGAGGTTACGGAAGGGGACAGAAGAACGCGGATGATCCTGAATCTTAACGATCACGGAATCCTCTATTACGGAGAAGGAAGCGTTATTCATGTGGCAGAAGGCAAGGGACTCAATCTGAAAGATCAGGGTACTTCTGCGACGACGCGTTATATCAGGATGACGGACGGAAGAGGGGTAGCCGTGAAGGGCAGTGCCGAGGAAGCGGGTTCCGGCTGTGTGAAAGTCACGGGAGGTTATCTTACGGGAGGCTATATCCCGATGAGCGGCGATGCGCCGGATCTCGATATCCATAGCGGCGGAGGCGTCCGGAATGACGGCATTTTCGTGTTCGAAAGCGGTACGATCGCCGGGAACCGGGCTGCCGGCTATGGCGGCGGTGTGTTCAGCAACGGAGAAGCCCTCATCAAAAACGGAGTGATCTGCAATAACAGATCAGATCTTGACGGCGGAGGTGTATACAATCGTCAGGGGTTATTTACGATAAGCGGGAATGGAGTGATCCGTGACAATGAAGCCTTATCCGGAAACGGTGGAGGTATGTACAACTGCGCTGATCTCGAGATTTTCGGCGGGGCGATATATGGCAACTCGGTACGTGCGGAAGGCGCCGCGGGCGGCGGAATCTACCTGGCTTCCGGCGCCATGTTGAATATGACTCTGGGCGAGATCAAAAATAACACGGGAGCGGATGCGCAGAAAGGACGCGCGATCTACGCGGAAGACTCCGTACGGATCTATTTTCCCGGATTGGTGGCGTTATTTGTGTCGGAGAACTTGCTGGAACAGAACGCTTCTTACGAGGACGCTCAGAAGGTCCGGGACCTTATCAACTCTTACGGATTTATCAGGGCGGAAAGGGTTTTGGCGGGTGTGACCGGACCGAACGGGGAACGCTTATTCGGAGATATGAGTCTCGCGGTAAGGAATTGGAACGATGTCGGCCGGGGGGCGGTCCTTACGCTGTATGCCTGTGTGGAAACTACCAAGACCATTGAGGTAAACGGAGGAGATCCTGACTCACCCATGGTCCTTAAACTGAATGGCTGCGGGATCCTGAATAAGAGCGCGGGAAGCGTTATCCATATTTCGGCCGGACATGCACTGCGCCTTACGGATGGAGGGCGTTACCCGGGAGAAAGATGGATTAAACTGAGCGGTCACAGAGGAGTAGGAGTGACGGAAAACCCGTCAGATGCCGGATCGGAATCTCTGACGGTTTATGGCGGATACATAGCCGGAGGATCCGTGAAGGAGGAAGACGGCGTATCCTATGGGAGCGGCGTGTACAATGAAGGCACTTTCCTTATGGACGAAGGAACGATCCTTGCAAACACCGCGGAGAACGGCGGCGGTGTGTTCAGCACGGGGACTTTTAAGATGACCGGCGGAGCGATCCGTGGAAATCATGCTTCTTCAGGCGGAGGCGCATACATCGGAAACGGTACTTTCACGATGGAAGGCGGCGAGCTAAGGGGCAATACCGCGGATGTAAAAGCCGAGGCTCTGTTTACGGGAAGTGAAGCGGATCCTGTGATCAGCGGCGGCACGATCGCAGGCGGAAACGGATCCGTGAGTGTGATCATCTGCGAAGGAAGTTTCTCCTTTACGGATGCGGTCATCTATGCCGGGAACAATGATGAGGGGGAAGGAGCGATCCTCACGGATACCGCAGTGATCACGAAGCAGATGCTTCAAAACTATCGGTATCTGTCGGCGGATGCCGAGATAGTAGCGAGTGTCACGATCGACTGCGATGTGACAACGGAGTATCACAGCTTCGAGAAAGCAGTGGAGGCATGGAACAACGCCGGGGGCGAGGCAACACTTACTCTTCTCGAAAATGTTGTCATAAAAAACCCCATTGAGGCAAATGGCGGAAGTGATGAAGGACTTCATATCCTTGATCTTAACGACCACGGCATCCGGATGGCCGGAACCTCATATGCGATCGAAACCGGAGATAATTCCCATGTGGTGCTTGCGGACCGGAGTCCGACACATACCGTACGATATATCACACTTACGGAAGGCATCGGCACCGGGGAAAGCCTTGAAAAACCGTCGGAAGGTACGGACTTCGTTGAAGTCACCGGTGGATACATCACGGGGGGGAATGGCCCTTATGCCGGAGGAGTGTGGGTTTATAACGGCGAGTTCCGGATGGAAGGCGGAACGATCGTCGGCAATTCAGCCATGGACGGCTCTCCCGAGGGGGGCGGCGGTATCTCATGCAATAGAGGCGTTTTTGAGATGACCGGCGGGGAGATCTGCCATAACCGTGCGCCCATAGGAGGAGGGGTATCTGTTCTTGAAGGTGAAGTCAGAATGAAAGGGGGACTTATCCGGCAGAATGTTTCAAGCGGAGACGGCGGAGGTATTTTCGTTAACTCAGCAAGCCTGATCATTTCCGGCGGACGGATATCCGGCAACAATGCGGAAGGAAAAGGCGGCGGTGTGGCGCTAAAAGACGGAGAGTCCGTGGGTCCCTCATTTGAGATGCTCTCCGGGGAGATTGCCGGAAATACGGCGAAGGACGGCGGAAATGCTGTTTATGTATACTTTGGCAGGATTACATTTGCAAGATCTGTCCTTGCGGGTCAAAGGATTGACGGATCGGATGCGAAATCCGTAAATGCCGCAAAACTCTCCGATTCCGAAAATCTGCAATCCTACGGATATCTTGCGCTGTCGGCCTTAAGGATCGACCCCGTACCTGCACAGCGCTATACGGGTAAGGCGATCACTCCGGAGATCGGGGTTTATTTCGGAGATCGGCTGCTCGTTAAAAACAGAGATTATACGATCAAATTCAGCAATAATGTCAAAGTCGACTCCTCTGCGAAATTTAAGATCACCGGGAAAGGGAATTATAAAGGAACGTATACGGATAAGTTTGAGATCATAAGAAAAAACATCGATGCCGACGATATCAGCATCTCCGAAGTCCGGCCGGCTGTATATAACAGGAAGAAGACATACGAACCGGTACCGACGGTCACTTATAAGGGGAGAAAACTGAAAAATAACAAAGATTTCAGAGTCTTCTATTTTGACAGCCTGGATAATGCCGAGGCGCATTACCGTCCGATCCGTCCGAAAAATGCCGGTACCTATTATATCATGATCGAAGGTGAAAATAATTTTGATGCCCGGGTGATCCGGGAATTCCGGATCCTTGATCCCGAATCGGAGGAGGCAAAGCAGATCCCGGTCGGGAAGCTGACGGTCGGAAAGATCAAAAATCAAAAGTACACGGGCGAGCAGGTCAGACCGGCGCCTGTGGTGAAAACGGGGAAGACCCTGCTGAAAGAAGGTACGCATTATACGCTTAACTACGGGGAAAACACAGAAGCGGGGACCGGAACGGTCGAGATCACCGGAATCGCTCCATATACCGGTACAAGGACTGTTTCTTTCCGGATCACCGGTATCCCCATGAAAAAGGTTACGGTCAAAGACATTCCGAAATCGGTTGTTTACGACGGAAGTCCCAAGATGCCGGAAGTGAAGCTTTCCTATAAGGCGAATAAGAAGGCGGCCGCCGTGACCGTAAACTGCGTGACCGAAGAAGATTACGAGGCGTTATCCACCGCCGGGAAAGCAGCTGTCGGCTGTATCGTATCCTATCAGAACAATATAAAAGCCGGTACCGCAACGGTTGTCCTTAAAGGGATTCACGGATACGAGGGTACGGTAAAGAAGACTTTTAAGATTTTGCCGTTTACGGTGACAAAAGATCCGGATGATCTGTTCAGGGTACGCCTTGACAATACGGATTACTTCTATGCCAAAGCGGGGGTAAAGCCGAAACCGGAGGTTACCTTCGGGGATGTGGAACTTGTTGAAGGAGTCGATTATACACTCTCTTACGCAAACAACACAGCCGTATATGATCCGGTTGAAAATACCGGTGCGGGTACGAAGACTGCCCCGGACGGCGCAAAAAAGAGCAGGGTTCCCGTCGTAAAGGTCACCGGAAAGGGGAACTTTAAAGGGACAGACACCGCGGTCGCATTTACCATCAAACCGGTGAGCATGGAAAGCGCGGGGATAAGTCTTGAAGCCAAAGATATCGTCTGCTCGAAGAAGGCCGGAGGCTTTAAGACGAAGTTCACTCTCACCGATCCGGACGGGAAGGCACTGAAAGACGGAACCGACTATGACAGCAAAAAGGCGGTATACAGCCGCGACGAATCCGGTACGGACGTGATCCCGGATAATGAGAAGATTTCCCCGGGAACGACGGTCTATGTGACGGTTGCGGCAAAAGGTCTTTCCTATACCGGCTCTGTGACCGGAAGCTATCGCGTCCTTGCGGAAGGCCATGACATAAGCAAGCTGAAGTACTCCGTCCGGGATAAGCATTATACGGGACAGGAGATCCGCCTTTCCGCCGGTGACATCACCTGGAAATCCGGGAAGAAGGCAGTAGAGGGCGTGGATTTTGAGATTATCTCATCGTCCTATAAAAACAATCTTTTCAAGGGGAAGGCCACGGTGATCGTAAGAGGTACCGGCGAATGGGGCGGCATAAAAAAGATCACCTTTAAGATCGCCTCGAGAGGCCTGCTGTGGTAGATTAAGATCAGGAAGGGGAAAGGTGTTACGTCGTCCCCGAAAATACACTTGCCATTATCCCGGATAGGCATTATATTAGAAGAGGCGCTGGTGCGCCTCGGGGGGCTGTAGTTCAGTTGGGAGAACGCTTGCATGGCATGCAAGAGGTCGCCGGTTCGAGTCCGGTCAGCTCCAGTTTTAATGGCTCTCTTGCTTCGGTAAGAGAGCTGTTTTGGACATTTGGCGCAATCTGCTCGGTATTGTCAGGAAGAGGTAACAGCCATGGCGAAAGAACCCAAAAAGCTGATAGCAAACAACAAGAAAGCCTATCACGATTATTTCATAGAAGATACCTATGAGGCCGGGATCGTGCTTGCGGGCACGGAGGTCAAAAGCCTTCGTATGGGAAAATGCAGCATCAAGGAAGCGTTTGTATCCTGTGAAAAGGGAGAGGTCTTCATCTACGGAATGCATATCTCGCCGTACGAAAAGGGGAATATCTTCAACAAGGATCCGCTTCGGACAAGGAAGCTCCTCCTGCATAAGACGGAGATCCGCAAGCTCATCGGAGGCAGTTCCGAAAAGGGCTATACGATTATGCCGCTGGAGGTGTACTTCAAGGACGGAAAGGCGAAGATCCTGATCGGCCTTGCCAGGGGAAAGAAACTCTATGACAAGCGGTCGGATATGGCGAAAAAGGATATGCGCCGCGAAGTGGAGAAGGATTTCAAAATGTCTCTCAAGGGCTGAAATGTGTGCTATACTGTTCGGGAATGAAACAGTATGGTGCCGGAAAGGCGCCGGAATAAGGAGGATTATATGCTATGTCAGGTTATTTTGACCTCAGCGGTTCGGTTGCGATCGTGACGGGCTGCTCAACGGGACTCGGCGTGCAGATGGCGAAAGCGCTGGCCGCCCAGGGAGCAAACATCGTGGGACTCGCGAGAAGAGAACAGCTGGTGAAGGAAGTCGCTTCATCGATCGAAGGGGAATTCGGCGTGAAGGCAATCGGAATACCCTGTGACATCACGGATACGGCCAAAGTGGAAGAGACCGTGGACGAGGTAATGAAAGAGTTCGGACGGATCGATATCCTGATAAACAATGCGGGAACCGGCAGCGTCTGCCCGGCAGAGGACGTGAAGGATGAAGATTTCCAGTGGGAACTCGATGTGGACCTTACGGGGACGTTCAAGATGGCACGTTCCATTGCAAAGAAGGCAATGATACCGGCGAAATACGGCAGGATTATCAATATTTCCTCAATGTACGGGATGGTCGGGAATAAGATCGCCGGCTCCGCGCCTTATCACGCGGCAAAGGGCGCTGTCGTAAATCTGACGAGAGCCCTCGCGGCGGAATGGGGCAAATACGGGATCACGGTAAATGCCATCTGCCCCGGATATTTTTACACTCCGCTCACAAAGGAAACTCTTGACAGCGATTTCTTCCAGGCGAACGCAAGGACCATGATCCCGCTTGAACGGTACGGGAATGAAGGCGAACTCGATACGGCGGCGCTTTTTCTTTCCTCGCCGGCTTCTTCCTATGTGACGGGCGTGATCCTTCCGGTAGACGGCGGATATACCTGTATGTAGATTACCGGAAAATATGATATAATGAAGGACAGGCTTTAAGGCCTGTCCTTTTGCATAAGAAATCTTTATTTCAGGGAAAGCGGGAGTAGGAAGTGGCAGACAGATCGGACCTGATCGTCGGCGGATTCTTTTTCGGATCCTTCGATGACGCGGCGGCAGCCGAACGGGAACTGAAGAACGCGGAGTATCTTGAGGAACGTCTCGGGACCATGAATCTTTCTCAGATGAAGGCAGTCTACGACAAGATGCTTGACCAGAAGGTCTTCAGCACTCCGGTGGGCTGGGAGTTCTTAAAGAGCCTGAGGGCAAGACTTGAGGAGAGCGGGATCCCGGAGGAAGAGCTCCGGCCCATCCCTCTCTATAATAATTTCGCTGCCCAGAAGGACAGCCGTGACCATAAAGCGCTGATGCGGATAAAGCCCGTGGACAGGGAACGGAATACGAAGATGGCCTTGAGGGGGTCGGTGATCCTGAACATCATTCTGGTGATCCTGATCCTTGCGATGTTCGCGATCACCATGAAATCGGACAATCCGAACATCCTGAATTACGAAGAAGCGATCCTGAACCGATACGCGGCCTGGGAACAGAATCTCAGTGAGCGGGAGAACGCGGTTCGGGAGAAGGAGAAGGAACTTGAAGATTCTGCTGGCAGATGACGAAGAAAGAATGCGAAAGCTCGTAAGAGACTTTCTTGTAAGAGACCGGTATAAGGTCCTTGAAGCGGAAGACGGGGCGGAGGCGCTTGCGCTCTTTGAGGAAAACCCCGATATTGCGCTCGTGATCCTGGATGTGATGATGCCGAAAATGGACGGTTACGAGGTGCTGGGAAAGATCCGGAAAACCTCATCGGTTCCGGTGATCATGCTTACGGCGAAATCCGCGGAAAAGGATGAACTTCTGGGATTTGAGCTCGGCGTGGATGAATACATCACAAAGCCCTTTTCCCCGAAGATCCTGATGGCGAGAGTGGAGGCGCTCCTTCGAAGGAGCGGAAACAGTTCCGAAGAAATCCTCGAAGCGGGAGGGATCGTTCTTGACAAGAGCGCCCATACCGTTCTGGCGGACCAGACCCGGGTGGATCTGAGCTTCAAGGAATTCGAACTCCTTACCTATTTTATGGAAAACCGGGGTGTTGCCCTTTCCCGGGAAAGGATCCTGGATGCTGTCTGGGATTATGACTATTTCGGGGATGCCCGCACCATCGATACCCATGTGAAAAAACTCCGGGCAAAGCTCGGACCGAAAGGCGATCTGATCAGTACGATCCGCGGGATGGGCTACAAATTTGAGGCATAACAGGCCGGAAAGGATATTTATGATCAAAACAGTCAGTATCATCGGAATGGGAGCGCTCGGGATGCTTTACGGGAGAAATCTTACCCGCGCCCTCGGATACGAAAACGTGACCTTTCTGATGGACCGGGAGCGGTATGAGCGGAATAAGGACAAAACCTGCGTGATAAACGGAGAGGAATTCCGCTTTCATATGATCCCGGAGGAGGAGGCAAAGATTGCGGATCTTGTGATCGTCGCGGTGAAATATCCGGGCCTTCCAGGAGCGATTGAAGTCATGAGGGGATGCGTCGGCGATGATACGGTCATCATCTCCGTCATGAACGGGATCTCCAGCGAAAAGATCCTTGCGGAGCATTTCGGAGAAGAGAAGATCGTCTATACGGTAGCACAGGGCATGGATGCGGCAAGATTCGGACAGGAGCTCACCTTCAGCAAAAGCGGCGCGCTTCATTTCGGCCTCGTACCCGGAAGCAGAAAGGAAAACCTTGATGCGGTAACGGAGGTGCTTGCCCGGGCGGAGCTCGACTACGTGCTCGAAGATGACATCATCTACCGCATGTGGGGGAAATATATGCTGAATGTGGGCTGCAATCAGACCTGCATGGTGTATCAGGCCACCTACGGTGACCTGTCTTCGAACGAAGAAGTGAACTACATCTTTATCTCCGCAATGAGGGAAGTGCTGGCTGTTGCGAACGCTGAGGGCGTCCGCCTTACGGAAGCGGATCTTTCGATGTATGCCGGCCTTATGAAGACGCTTGGCCCGAAGCTTATGCCTTCAATGGCGCAGGATCGGATCAACGGGAACCCCAGTGAGGTGGATGCGTTCTCCGGTGAACTGATAAGGCACGCCGAAAAGCACGGGATCCTTGTTCCCGTGAACCGTTATCTCAACCGGCGAGCCAAAGAGATCGAAGCGGAATACCTGAAATGAGAGCGGAAGATAAGATATTCATTTTCCGCCCGGTGTGTGATAAAATAAACTATTGCGGGAATGAAGAATCAACTTCCGCAACCCGGAAAAATTCTGAGCAGAGAGGTGGGAAACATGAAGGAAACCAAAAGGAAATCTCTAAAGAAGTCGCTTCTTAGCAAGATCATCATCTTTGTGGCGATACTGATCGTGATCATCACGCAGATCAGCGTCAAACTGGCTGCGGATAACATTCAGTCGCTTACGAACAGTATTCTGGCCAAGGAGTCCGTCACCTACGCAAACGAAGTGGGAAACTGGTGGAGTAATATCGAAACGAGAGTCGGCCAGACAGCGGAAGTGATGAGGAATCTCCCGGAGCCTTCCTATGATGACATCCTTGCGATGCTCCTGAAACTTACGAGCCTTGATCCCGATTCCCAGGATATTTATCTGGCATTCGGGGACACGGGGAAATTCCTTGACGGTTCCGGATGGGTGCCGGACGATACTTTTGTATTCACCGACAGACCCTGGTATCAGGGCGCCCTGGCAAAGGGGGGCGCGATCTATACTTCGGATCCCTATGTGGATGCCTCCACGGGAAAGACCTGTCTTGCCTGCGCGATCATGATCCGTGACAACGTGGTGTTGAGCAGTGATATCAATTTCGACAAAGTGGCCGAGAAGGTGGACGGGTTCAGCTCCATTTCCGATGAGGCACATTTTTATATCATCAACAAGGATTCCAAGGATATCCTGATAAGCAGCGAAAAGGACGCGGTGGGACAGACTCTCGCGGATACGACCGATCCCATAGCGGCAGGCCTTGCATCCGTTTTTGATTCCCTTGACACCTCATCAAACGCCGACGGAAGCAAAGTCATTACCTCCAAGACGGATGCCGGCTCCATGATGTTTACCGCCACGGATATTCAGGACACTTCCTGGGCGATCGTCAGTGCGGTACCTTCGTCGCTCTTAAGCGACATGATCTGGAAGGTCATGTTCATCACATTTGCGAGTGCGATCCTCCTGCTTCTTGTTCTGTCCGTGCTTATGTACTATATCATCAGCAAGGCCATCAACCCGGTGACCACGGTTACCGAGAGGATCACGGATATCAGCAAGGGCGACTTTACGGTTACGCTGGTTCCGGAGGGCAATAATGAGATCACGACGCTGAGCGAAAGCCTGAACGAATACATCTCGAAGATGCGCCAGACGCTGAACAGTCTGTCCAGTATTTCGGGCGCGATGAACAGCCGGGCAGGGGAATGCTTCGATATTTCCCATGTATTGTCCGATGCGAACCAGAATCAGGGCGAGTCCATCGAAAGGCTGAATGCCACCCTGAGCGATATGAACGCATCGATCGAAGAGATCGCACGCGCAGCTACGGAGCTTGCCGACACCTCCGGCAATCTTGCTCAGAATGCGGATGATGTAAAACAGCTCTGCGATGAGACCATGGAAGCCTCCTCGAAGGGCAAGGAAGAAATGGAAAGCATGACGAAGAATGTGGCGACGCTGAACGATACCATCGCCGAACTGACTTCGCTCATCCGTGTTACGGCGAAATCCGTGGAGGAGATCACCGGGATCACGGATACGATCAACGCCATTTCCGAGCAGACCAACCTCCTTTCCCTCAACGCTTCGATCGAAGCCGCAAGAGCCGGCGAGATGGGCAAGGGCTTCGCGGTTGTTGCCTCCGAGGTCGGAGTGCTCGCGAACCAGTCCTCCGGTGCTACGGATACGATCCGCAGACTTGTGGATGACATTACGAAGAATATTGCGGATATCAATAAAAAGGCCGACATTTGCGCTCAGGATATGGCTGCCTGTATGGAAGGCGTTCAGGGCGCGAACGAGTCCTTTGACAAGATCTACGCGGATGTGGCCAAGGCGACCGACGGCATCGTCGAGATCGCAAGCGGCATCGAGCGGATCAATGATGTGGCTTCGAACAATGCTGCCACCACCGAGGAACAGGCATCCAGTATCAATGAAGTGTTAAACCTTTCCGATCAGATCGTAAGCGAGAGCAACAAGCTTCGGTCCGAGACCGAGAGCATTACGAGCATTTCGGAGAACCTGAACCAGTATTCCGACGAGATCAATTCGGATCTGTCGCAGTACACTGTTTAAACATTGCTTAATTTTGGGAGACTTTATTATGAGACGTCCGAACGAAAGAAAACCTCTGGTCACGAACATTTATACCGCGGATCCCTCCGCTCATGTATTTAATGGCAAGATCTACATTTACCCTTCCCATGATGTGGAGAGGGATGTGCCCGATGATGACGCGGGCGAGCAGTATATGATGGAAGATTACCATGTCCTTTCCATGGACGATCTCGACAGTGAATGCGTCGACAACGGCCTTGCGATCTCCTATAAGGACGTTCCCTGGGTGGGACGGCAGATGTGGGCGCCGGACGCGGTGAAAAAGAACGGGAAGTACTATCTTGTATTCCCCGCGAAGGATAAGGATGATATCTTCAGGATCGGTGTGGCTTCCTCGGATTCCCCGACGGGACCCTTTATCCCGCAGGATAATTACATTCAGGGAAGCTACAGCATCGACCCCGCGGTCCTTGTGGATGATGACGGCCGCACCTACTGCTATTACGGCGGCCTCTGGGGAGGCCAGCTCGAAATGTGGCAGAGCGGATCCTTTGATCCAGATGCCCATCGTCCGGAAGGTGATGAAGAGGCGCTCGGCCCCATGTTCGCTGAGTTCTCCGATGATATGACGAAGTTCATCACGGAGCCGAAGCATCTCGTGATCCTTGACGAGAACGGTGAACCCCTGAAGGCAAAGGATGAGGCACGGCGTTATTTCGAAGGCCCCTGGATGCATAAATACAACGGAAAGTATTATCTTTCCTATTCGACGGGTACAACGCATTATATCTGCTATGCGGAGGGAGATGCTCCCGACGGTCCCTTCACCTACAAAGGCCGGGTCATGGAACCCGTGCTCGGCTGGACGACGCATCACTCAATCGTTGAGATAAATAACGAGTGGTATTTATTCTACCATGACTGTGAACTGTCCGGTGGCATCACCCATGAGCGTTGTGTGAAATACACGAAACTCAGCATCGACGAGAAGGGAAATATCGAGACGATCCACCCGTATGACTGACGGGTGGACAGCTTCCCGTGAAAAAGAAGATTTCCCGGAAACTGAGATATACCATTATTCTGGGCGCGGTTTTTTCCGTGCTTCTTTTGCTGGCGCTTGTAATGAGCCGGCCTTTTCTTAACCGCTTTTTTGAAAAACGCCGTATCGTCGCGATGAAGAGCGCGCACCGGCAGATCGAGGACGCCTTTGCGAACGGAAGCTATGATTCCGGTGAATTCGAGCAGGAGTTCAAACTGATCTGTGAGCGCTATAATGTAAACATCGTCGTGATCGATTACGGCTCTCAGACCCTTATGGCTTCCAGCAGTGACTATAAGGATATGAACCAGCGCCTTCTGGGATATATCTTCGAAAAGAACGAGGAGGAGGACGACCTGATCCTTGAAAACGATACGCGTTACGAACTCCGCAAGGTTCAGGGGGAAAGCCCGGAAGAGGGATATATCGATATGTGGGGCGTGATGGAGAACGGAGATCTTTTCCTGATACGTTCTCCGATGGAGGGGATCCACGAATCCGCCCGGATCGCGGAAAGCTTCCTTCTCTATTTTCTGGGGATCCTCGGAGGTGTTACTGTCATATCGCTGGTCCTTTATACCAGACGGATCACGGCAGAGGAACTCCGGGAAACGAATGAACGCCTGATGGAGGACATCCGGAAGCGGGAGGAACTCGAAGAAATGCGTTCGGAGTTTCTGTCGAACGTATCCCATGAATTAAAGACGCCGATCGCACTGATCAGAGGCTATGCGGAGGGCCTTAAGGAGGGCGTGAGCGAAGATCCGGAATCCCGTGACTATTACTGCGAGGTCATTATGGACGAGGCAGAAAAGATGGACGGTCTCGTCAAAAAGCTGCTTGATCTTAACAGCATCGAATTCGGTGAACGAAAGGTCGAAAAGACGGTTTTTGATCTTACGGGGCTGATCCGGGATTATCTGAACGACGCCTCGATCCTCGGAAGGTCGAAGAATATTACTCCGGTATTTGACGATTCTTCTCCCTGCATGGTATTTTCCGATGAGAACGGCATTGAGGAAGTGTTTAACAACTATTTTTCAAACGCACTGAATCATGTGTCGGAGGACGGCAGGATCGAGATCCGGCTCGTCAGGTCCGGAGATATCGTCCGGATGTCGGTATTCAATACGGGGGATCCGATCCCAGAAGAGAGCATTCCCTTCATATGGGACAAATTCTATAAGGTGGACAAGGCCAGAACCCGGAAATACGGGGGGAGCGGCGTGGGGTTATCCATCGTGAAAGCGATCATGGAGTCTGTACAAGGCGGCTACGGTGTGATAAATTATGAAAGTGGAGTGGAATTTTACGCCGAACTTGAAGCCGCTGATGCGGCTAAGGACGCAGGGCACATTTCCGAATATGAAAATGAAGATGATATATAGAAAAACCGCGGCACTGATCTGTGCCGTGATGATATCGGGACTTTTTTCCGGGTGCGCGATGTTTGAGAGCGCGATCCCGGAAATGAGCGAAGACGAGCATAATCTTGTGGTGGAGTATGCTACGGAGACCCTGCTCCGTTATGATACGAAAAACGGCGGAAGAGTAAACAGCGGGAAGGAGCAGGTGTTCCAGAAGCCCGAAGTGATCGATGACATTCCGGAGGGCACGGAACCTGCGCCTGCGGAGGAGATCCTGCCGGAGCCCACGCCTGAACCGGAGAGCATGACCGTGATCGACAACCCGGACGCGCCTGTTGATCCTTCGATCGTTGAAAACACTGAGAGTGCGGCTTCGCTTTATACGAGTGTTGAACAGGCAATCGGGATGTCGGAAGTGCTTTCCGTGCAGTATGCCGGCTATCAGGTCTCGGACTATTTTCCCGAGGACATCGGCAACTACTTCGTGATGAACGCGCAGGACGGCTATAAGCTTCTTGTGCTGAAATTCAACGTGATCAATAAGACCGGAAGCGACCTTTCCGTGGAAATGCCCTATCGTACCGTACGTTACAAGATCGAACTTAACGGAGAGGTCAAGAATGCGCTCTCCACGCTCCTTTTGAATGACCTTGCCGCCTTTAAGGGAACGATCCCCGCGGGCGGAAGTGAGGAGTTGGTGGTAATCGGTGAGTATATGCCTTCCGAAATCGCGGAGATCTCGTCCTTGAGGCTTGTGGTCAAAGCGGATGAGGGGGATTCGACCATCGACCTTCAGTAAGATTTTAATGTTGTGCAAGATTTTCGATTGTGCTATACTGAATTTAGCGCGTATGCGCTGAAGGTATTTGAATAGTGAGGTGGAATGGATGGACACAAAGATCCTGCTTGAAAACGGTACGAACGAACTCGAAGTATTGGAATTTGAACTGGATGGAAACGCTTACGGTATCAATGTAGCGAAGATCAAGGAGATCATTCCTTATCAGACGGTAACGCCGGTGCCGAACGCACATCCCAGTGTGGAAGGCCTGTTTATGCCGAGAGATACGATGATCACGGCGATCGACCTGAAAAACTGCCTGCAGAGGGGCGTCAGCTCTCCCGGGGGTCTGTTCATTATCACGAACTTCAATAAACTTGACATCGCTTTTCACGTAGATGCGGTCAAAGGTATCCACAGAGTTTCCTGGCAGGATATCATTAAGCCCGGTTCCACGGTTTCCTCGGCGGATGAGAGTATCTCCACCGGTATCGTGAAGCTTGACAACCGTCTGGTCATCATTCTTGATTTCGAGAAGATCGTGACCGATATTAATCCGGAGACCGGTCTGAAGACCAGCGAGATCCTTGAACTCGGCGAGAGATCACGTTCCGACGTTCCGATCCTGATCGCGGAGGACTCCGTACTTCTTAACAAGCTGATCGTGGATTCCTTAAAGAAGGCGGGTTATAACAATCTGATCCATACCCAGAACGGTCAGGAAGCCTACAACGTGATCACGGAATGCAAGGAGAACGGTACTCTGAAAGATCATGTACAGTGCATCATCACCGATATCGAGATGCCGCTTATGGACGGTCACAGACTTACGAAGCTCGTCAAGACCGACGACCAGACGAAGGACATTCCGGTGATCATCTTCTCATCTCTCGTAAATGACGAAATGAGGAAAAAGGGCGAGGCACTCGGCGCAGACGCACAGCTTTCAAAGCCCGAGATCGGCAATCTTGTCCGGATCGTAGACGATCTGGTACGCTGATGATACGGCGACCGGTTCGCCTAATACGGTAAACGCAGATAATAAAGCGCTCCGCTTCTTTATAAGCGGGGCGCTTATAAATTTAGAACGGATTTGTTTTAGGGGCCGATCTATGGTAAAATCAGAACGGATTTGTGCCCGGACATATGAGACGGGACATACCGGGGGACGATATGACTTCTGAAGAACAATATCTGGATGAATTATTAAAGAATATGGAGGCTCCGAAAGCCCGCTCAATGGATGATATCATGCGGGAGATGGGAATGGTAAGGGAGCCTGAGCCCGTGCCGGCGGAAAAGAACGAGGATGTGTCCGGGGCCGGGGCTGCAGTGACGGCCGGCGCGGTGGATGCGAACGGGACTGTACCCGGCGCTGCATCCGGGAGCGGAGCTGCTGCTGCCTCTTCGGCTGAAGAGGGGGCTGTACCTGCTTACGGGCAGGCGGCTTCTTCAGAGATGACGGCCGGGGAAGACTCGCCCGTGATCCGGGAGATCAACGATCCTGTACCTGCGTACGCGGATGATGAACCGGAAAAGCGGAAGGTCATCTTTGCGGATGAGGACGAACCCCTTGAAAAGGCGGCGGATGTAACTCCGGATGCCCTTGCGGATATGCTTGATGTGCTGGATATGCCGGGTGAGTTCAATGAGGAGGTTATGCCCATTGATGCTCCGATTGAAGCGCCGATGCTCGATGTCCTCGCCGACATTCCCATCGAGGAGATGATGGAGAAGGAAGAGGAGCGGAGCGGGCAGGAGCTTCTTGAGGCGATGGCTGCTGCGGATGCGGAATTTGATATTCCGGTGCCCGAGGCCTCTGTTGCGGAAACGGTATCCGCCGAAGAAATAATCATGCCGGAGGAGATCGCGGCTGAGCCGGAGATTCCTGTGGCAGAAGAAGTCCCTGCGGAAGAAGCACCGGCTGAAGAAGCACCGGTTGAAGAACCTGCCACTGTGGCAGAAGAACCTGCTCCGGCGGCGGATCCGAATGCGCCCATGTCGCAGGATGATATCGCGGCAATGCTGGCGGCAATGGAGGGCGGAGAAGCGGCCCCTGCTGAAGAAGCCCCTGCCGAAGAAGCACCTGCGGAAGAGCCCGCCCCTGTGGCAGAAGAACCTGCTCCGGCGGCGGAAGAACCCGCCCCCGCGGCGGAAGAACCTGCGCCGGCGGCGGATCCGAATGCACCCATGTCGCAGGATGATATCGCGGCAATGCTGGCGGCGATGGAGGGCGGAGAAGCGGCCCCTGCGGAAGAAGCACCGACGGAAGAAACCCCTGCGGAAGAAGCACCGGCTGAAGAACCGGCACCGGAGATCGAGGAGCCTGCGGAGGAGCCTGCCCCTGCGGCGGAAGAACCTGCTCCGGCGGCGGAAGAACCTGCCCCCGCGGCGGATCCGGATGCGCCCATGTCGCAGGATGACATCGCGGCGATGCTGGCCGGCATCGATCCCGGAGCGGCTCCTGCGGGAGGGGATGCCCCCGCTGCTTCGGAAGAGAGCGGGCAGCCCGAGGATATAGGGGCGCTTCTTGATCAGACCGGCGATTCCGATGAGGATCTCCTCAGCCTTCTTGAGGGGATCGATGAAAATGCCGGCTCTGAAGAAGACAAGGGGATCGCGGAACTTCTGGGCGATGAGACAACAGTGGAACAGATCGCGCTTGAGGGCGGCGACGGCGAAGTTCCCGAAAAGAAGAAAAAGAAGAAACGGAAAGGTTTTTCGCTGCCTTTCTTCAAAAAGAAGTCAAAGAAAGCGGGAGAAGAAGAGCCTGCAGACGGGGAAGTGCCCGATGCCGGGGAGGAACAGGAAACCCAGGAAGAGAATCCGCTGGAGGATATGCTGGCGGGTATCGAAGCAGGCCCGGAACTTCCGGAAGGCGCGGAACTGCGTGATATTGCTGACGAGAAGTCTGCAAAAAAGAAGGGATTCTTCGCCCGGCTGTTCGAGAAACTGACGGAAGAGATCGAAGACGAAGAACCGGAGCAGGCAGAGATCTCGAATGAAGACATTCTGGCTGAGATCGATGCCGAAAACGCCGAGGGCGAAGCAGCCCCGCAGGGCAAGAAGGGAAAGAAACCGAAGAAAGCCAAAAAAGGAAAGAAAGGCAAGGATGCACCCGCCGGAGATGAAGAGGGCGAGGGCGAAGAAGGCGGCGAAGAAAAGGAAAAGAAGAAGAAAAAGCCGAAAAAAGAAAAGAAGCCGAAGGAGAAGCCCGAACCCGAACCGAAGAAACGTGTCCTTACCAAAAAAGCGTTTATTGCGCTTGTGGCACTTTGCGCAACGATCATCGCAGCAGTGGTGATCCTGAGCAACGTACTTCCGGATCATTCGGATATGACAAAGGCACGGGCGGCCTACTATCGTGAGGATTACCGCGAGGTATTTGACAACCTTTACAACAAGAACAGACGCGGATCCGATGAACTGATTTTCCGCCGGGCGGAGCTGATCCTGACGTTGCAGCGAAGACTGGACGCATACCGGAACCGGCTGAAACTCGGGCACGAGATCGACGCGCTGGATTCCCTGCTTGAAGGCGTGACTCTTTATCAGGGAATGATCACGAAGAACACTTATGAAGTGAAGGATAAACTGGATGCGATCTATTCACAGATCCTCACCGAACTTGATACAAGGTATGGGATCAGCGAAACGCAGGCGATGGAGATCTACTCGATCGAGGACAATGCACAGTATCTTTCGGTGCTTTACGGGATCGTGAACGGAGAAGACCCCGGTGCGGCGCAGAGTGCCGAACCGCCGGCCGATGATACCGAAGTACCTCCTGCACCTGCGGATACAAATGTGGAAGACGTGACAAACGAACAGACGCCGGATGATTTCCTTCCGGCAGAGGAGGATCTTCTGGATCTATGACGGTTATAATTGATTACGACGCAGGCAATATTAAGAGCGTGGAGAAGGCGGTTCAGTATCTCGGGAAAGAGGCATGCATTACAAGGGACCCTTCCAAGATACGAAACGCAGATCGTGTGATCCTGCCGGGTGTCGGTGCCTTTGGCGACGCCATGATGAAACTGGAACAGTATGAGCTCGTCCCGCTGATCCATGAGGTTGTGGAAAATGGGACGCCTTTTCTCGGGATCTGTCTCGGACTGCAGCTTCTGTTTGACTCTTCCGAAGAATCTCCCGGGGTGAAGGGACTTTCCCTTCTTCCCGGAAAGATCGTGAGATTTCCGGATTCGAATGAGAGAAAAGTACCGCAGATCGGATGGAACAGCCTTGCTTTTCCGAAAAAGACAAGACTGTTTGACGGAGTTGAAGAAGGCTCCTATGTTTATTTCGTGCATTCCTATTACCTTGAAGCCGGAGACCGGAATGATGTAGCGGCGACCTCCGACTATGGGCGTGTTTTCGATGCGGCAGTGGAGCACGGAAATCTGTTTGCGTGCCAGTTTCATCCCGAAAAAAGTTCTGATGTCGGACTCAGGATCCTGAAAAACTTTCTGGAGATATCATCATGCTGACGAAACGTATCATTCCCTGCCTCGACGTGGATAACGGACGGGTCGTGAAGGGAACGAAATTCCTGAATCTCGTCGATGCGGGCGATCCGATCGAGGTGGCAAAATACTATGACAAGTCCGGCGCGGACGAGCTTGTATTCCTTGATATTACGGCTTCAAGCGATGCACGTGAGATCAAGGCAAATCTCGTGCGGAAAGTAGCCGAACAGATCTTTATCCCGTTCACGGTGGGCGGCGGTATCCGCTCGGTGGACGATTTCCGGATGATCCTGCGTGAAGGCGCGGACAAGGTGGCGGTGAATTCCGCAGCGATCCTGAACCCGCCGTTGATCTCGGAAGCCGCGGAAAAATTCGGTTCCCAGTGCGTCGTGGTTGCGATCGATGCGAAGCGTAAAGGATCTTCCTGGACGATCTATAAAAACGGCGGAAGAGTTGACATGGAGATCGACGCGATCGAGTGGGCGATGAAGGCCGAGAAGCTCGGCGCCGGCGAGATCTTGCTCACTTCCATGGACTGCGACGGGACCAAAGCTGGCTATGATATCGAATTAACGCGGACCGTTGCGGAAAACGTGCGGATCCCGGTGATCGCGTCCGGCGGCGCGGGTACGATGGAGCATTTTAAAGATGCCCTGACCGAAGGAAAAGCGGAGGCGGCACTTGCGGCTTCGTTATTCCATTTCCGGGAGATCGAGATCTGCGATCTGAAAAAATGGCTGAAAGCCGAAGGAATCAGCATCCGGATCTGAAAAGGTCCGGATGATATTTGATAAACGACCTGTCCGGTGGTGTCTGCACCGCAGGGGAAATGAGGAGAAGATTATGAAAAAAATACCGATGATCACAAAGGCACAGGCGGAGGAGCTTTCGAAGGTATGTCCTACGCCGTTTCACATCTACGACGAAAAAGGGATCCGGAATAACGCGGAAGCTGTCAACCGGGCCTTTTCGTGGAACAAGGGTTTTCGCGAGTATTTCGCTGTGAAGGCTACCCCGAATCCTTATATTCTGGAGATCCTTAAGGAATGCGGCTGCGGTCTCGACTGTTCTTCCTATACGGAACTGATGCTGGCCAAGGCGATCGGCGCGTCAGGCGATCTTGTTATGTTTTCCTCAAATGACACACCGGCGGAGGATTATGAACTCTGCGCTAAGCTCGGCGGTATCATCAATCTCGATGACATTACGCATATTCCATATGTGGAAGAAATCCTCGGGAGCCTGCCGGAGGTTATGAGCTGTCGGTATAATCCGGGCGGCGTCTTTACGATGGCGAACGGCATTATGGACAACCCGGGGGATGCGAAATACGGAATGACAAAAGAGCAGATCCTGGAAGCGTACCGCACGCTGGAGGAAAAAGGCGTTAAAAGGTTCGGGATCCACGCGTTTATCGCTTCCAATACCGTGACGAATGACTATTATCCGGAACTTGCAAGACAGTTGTTTGAGCTGGCGGTGGAAATCCGGGAGAAAACCGGCGTATCACTTGATTTCATCAATCTATCGGGCGGGGTCGGAATCCCTTATACCGAAGATCAGGAACCCAATGATATCGCGAAGATCGGGGAAGGCGTAAGGGTCGCCTATGAAGAGATCCTCGGAAAAGCCGGGCTCGAAGCGGCGATCTATACGGAGATGGGACGCTTTATGCTTGGCCCTTACGGCCAGCTTGTGACCAAAGTGATCCATCAGAAGCATATTTATAAGGAGTATATCGGCGTGGATGCCTGTGCCTGCAATCTGATGAGACCTGCGATGTACGGGGCTTATCATCACATCACGGTGCTCGGCAAAGAGGACGCGCCGCTTACGGAAGTCTATGATGTGGCGGGCTCCCTTTGCGAGAATAATGATAAATTCGCGATCGACCGGAAACTTCCGAAGATCGGGATCGGCGATTATCTCGTGATCCATGATACCGGCGCGCACGGTTTTTCGATGGGGTACAACTACAACGGGAAATTAAGGTCTGCGGAGCTGCTCCTTCAGGAAGACGGAAGCATAAAACTCATTCGACGGGCGGAGACTCCGAAGGATTATTTCGCGACCTTTGATCATACGGAATATGCGGAGGCGCTGACAGAAGCATAAAAATAGCAGGTGCTCCTTGATATGTATTCCGCGGAGAACCCGGACGGGAAATATGTCATAGAATACGGAACCAATACCGCGACCGGAACGGGAACCTATACCGTGATCGGCGTCGGTGAATACGGAGGGAAAAAGAGCGGCAGGTTCAGTATCCTCTCCAGAATCCTCAGGAAGTAACAGAATAAACCAAAGAACACCGTTCGAAACAGAGCCTTACGGCCGTTTCGGGCGGTGTTTTTCAGTATCCGGACTTTGCATGATGTCCGCGGGCGTTACTTGCGCTCAACGCCGCCTTATGCTATGATACTTTTCGTTGGCCGGCGTGTCGGAATTGGCAGACGAGGCAGACTCAAAATCTGTTGGCGGCAACGTCGTGCGGGTTCAAGTCCCGCCGCCGGCATTATTCTAAAAACCGCTTCAAATATGGCGCATTGTCGTATTTTGAGCGGTTTTTCCAAACGACGGCAGAAAAACTGACCGTCGCTCAGCCAGAAACGAAAAAATGCATCTTTATGAGGAGGCTTAACATGAAAAAGAGATGAAACAGTTTCTGGTGATCCTGCTTTGTGCGGCGTTGCTGCCGTTCCGGCCGGTGATGTCGATCGTGCCGGCTGCGGAGGAACTTCCGGAACCTTATCTCGAGGAGGAAGCGGACGATTCCTATACGGAGGATTTCCATGTGGAGGAAATATCCGAGAAAGAAAAGGAGGAACTCCGGGAGCAGATCGGTGCCGAAAGCTTAGAGAATATCATCGGAACGGATGATTTCGACGAAGAAGCGTTCCGCGCGGAGATCGAAGAAAAGAGAGCCTATGACGAAGGGCTTGAGACCGGTGGGGAGGATTTCATGCTGGATTCGGCACGCATTTCCATCTCGGAGGAGGATTTCCATCATTATGACCTCGAGATGAACGCCGGCGAAAAGGAACTCGTTGACCTTATGGCCCTGCCTGCCGGTATGGCGGACTTAAAGGTGACCTGGAAGTCCTCAAATAAGAAAGTCGCGACCGTAAGCAAGGGCCTCATCACCGCGAAGAACGCAAAGAGCGGTCAGGCTGTGATCACCGTGAAGATCAGGAGTAAGGCAAAGGGAGCCTCGAAATGGATCGACCATCAGCCGCTCACAATCTCCGTAAATGTGATCCCGACCGAGGTGCCGAAGAAGGTACGGAAAGAAAATAAGTATTCCTTCAGCCTGAGCTCATCTACGACATCCTTTATTACGGCGTCGCATCCCTCAATTCGAACTGTCCGACGAATGTATCGCAGCTTCCGAAATGGAGTGCAAAGGGCAATGTTACGTTGAAAAACGGCGTGCTTTACGCGAAGAAAAAAACGAAACCCGGGCAGCCCGCGAAGGTGACATTAAAGAGCGGAAGCAGCTCCTGCGTACCCTATGTCGTCGTAGAATAATACCCCCCGGGAATGACCCCCGGGGACGGGGTTAGTGGGTCATTTTCGATTGGATCCGTAAAAGCCGCCTGAAAATGACCCCCGGGGACGGGGTTAGTGGTTCATTTTATGTCAACCAGCCGTATGAGATGAAAGAAGAAAAGTTTACGAAAAAGAAGAAACCTGTAGTTAGAAGAGTTTTGCAGATCGCGCTTGCAGCCATTCTGGCATTGCTCGTATTGAATGTGTGCGGAACGGAAATATCTGCGCACAGGATCCCTCATCGTTTTGCCTCTGCAAAAGAGGGAAGGGATCGTCTGCTTGCGAACACCCGGTATTATGGACAGTTCACGCAGAACGATATCGATTACAGGATGAAAAAAAGCGGTGCGACGATCGATGAGCTGTTGAAAGCCTCCGCCGATGAGATCGGGGATTTCAGCCTTTTCGACAAATATATAATAGACCGCAATATCGCCAGGATGGCAAGATCGCTGAGGAAGAACGGATATGAACTTCCAAAGCTGCAGGAGATCGTTTATATCAGGACGGATATGACCACGGAGGGGATTGCTGCCAGCGGATATACTCACGGAAATGAGATATACCTGAATTCCACTAATGTGCTGGCAAGCGTCATTCCCGGTGCGGGCGAGTATTTTTACCACTTGATGTGGCACGAGCTTTTTCACTGCCTGACCAGAAACAATCCTGACTTCAGAGCGGATATGTATTCCCTTATCCATTTTACGGTAGGTGATTCGGATTATGAAATACCGCCCTGTCTGCAGGAAAAGGTATACAGCAATCCGGATGTCGAACACCATGATTCATATGCGACTTTTGTGATTGACGGCCGTGAGACGGAATGCTTTGTTGCCTGGATCGTGACGGAGGACTATGCGGAGGGGCAGTCATCACGCCCGGATACGATGGCGGTACTCGTTCCGACCGATGGAACGGATACTTATTACTCAAAGGAGCAGGTATCAAACTTTGATGAGGTTTTCGGTAAAAATACCGATAATGTGTCTGATCCTGAAGAGTGTATGGCGGATAACTTTGCGGATGCGATGCAATATGGCATGGAAGGAAGAAACGGTCAGGGCTATCCGAACCCTGAGATCATTCAGGGGATTATCGATATTCTCAAAAAATAGGGGACCGGCCGGACTGAACGCGGATAACTGTTCGGACCTGTTTGAATGATGGGGGAAGCGCATGATGAAGAGATTATCAACAGTATTAACGGCATTTGCACTGACGCTGCTCCTTGCCTTTACCACCGGCTGCGGCATACTGAAAATGCTTCCGGTCGGAAAGGATGGCGGGAAGGATCAGAATGCGGAAAACACGGAGCAGGAACCGGATGATTCCGATACGGATACAGCTTCCGGAAACGATGGATCGGGAAAGGAAGAGGCTGATAATACCGATCCTTCTTCCGGAGACGGGGAGAATCTTTCGAACGGGGAGGACGATGAGGACCGGAACGGAAACGAAGATGATGGATCTTCCGGTACTGAGGAAATCTCCGAATCCCAGATCATGAAGGAGCGCATGTCGCTTTCGGAAGCAGAGTGCAGGGCAAAGATCGAACTCCTTCGCGGGAATGATCCGGTGCTTCCTCCCGAGACGGAGGTTCTTGCCGAGATGGGGCGCTGCGCGACCTTTTCGGGAGCATTGAATAAACAGGGTGTCATTTTTTCAAAAATGGATGTTTATTCGAAAGCGAGGCTTCGCTGGGAGATCATGGGGGATATCCTCTGGGAGGAAAATGCCTTTTCGGGTGCGATAGAAACGAAGGAAAGCAACGGAGAGTACGGTGCCGATATTCTTTTTCCGGCCGCTGAGACTCAGGAGTTCTTTATGGAAGTGTATGGAGAGGAGAACTATGAGCCCGCGGAATATGAGAAGCAGGAGGATAACTATCTGCTGTATTCCTACGGGGACGGTGAAGGTTGGGAAATTGTCGAACATATGCAGTTTTTTGAGGATGAGGATTATTATCTTATGACGGGACCCGCTTTCTACGGGGACAACGGCGGGGCGTCGGATTTCATGGGATATGCGGACATCCTCTTTGCAAAGAATCCGGTCAGCCGATATGGAGTGACGCTCCTTTTCGGAAGATATCGCGAGGGGAAGGTCGATGTTTCGTGGGCAGTGGCGTCCTCTGAACTTGAGGGCTCCAAAAACAAGACTTATACCGCGATGAATCTTGTGGACGGAAACTTTTCCACGGTATGGGCGGAAGGCGTTCCCGGAACGGGAGTGGGAGAGACAGTCACGCTTTATCTTGACGGCGAGCAGCCGGTATACGGGGTCTATATCTGCAACGGTTATACCGCTGATTATGATCTGTTCGAAAAGAACGGCAGACTGACGGAGGCGGAAGTGGATTTCGGCCATGGCAGGACTGCGAAAGCCGGTTTTTACGGATATAGTTATGAGGGAATCGAGCCGCAATACCTTGCGGATCTTAACCGCACGAAGATCGAACTGGACGAACCCGTGATGACCGATGAGATCACTATCATGATCACAGGGGCGGAGAAAGGTACGAAATACGACGACACCTGCATAAGCGAGATCCTGGTCTACTGATTTTGGCCCCCGGGGACGGGGTTAGCGGTTCATTTTATGTCAACCTCGCGGAAAATGAACCCCGGGGACGGGGTTAGTGGTTCATTTTGACTTGGGCGGTCAGCGACCGAACCCTCTGTACAATACGGCCTGCGCGTGTTATAAAACAAATTTCTGAAATTCTTACAGATTATGTATCAATAAGATATGAGTTATCGTTTGGATCAGTTCTCAAACCGGATGTTTGAAATCCATAATAAGGCCGAAGGGCGGCATATTGTTTGAAATGGGGGGAGACAGGATGGACGAAAATCGGAATGAACGAGCGGAAGGGAAAAAGTCGGGGACCAAAGGCCTGCTCTCGCGGGTGGCCGGTGGCGTTTCGAAGGCTGCTGCTGCAGGTACAGGATATGCGCAGAATGGATTGGAGATTGCGAAGAAAGGCGCTTTGACGGCTAAAGGACATCTGACTGAAGTTGCCGGGAATGTTGCGAAAACCGGAAAAGAAGCTCAAAAAGCTTTCTTGCAGTATGTTGATAAAAAGAAAAACGCGAGGTTTCTTTCCGCAAAGCTTCAGTCTTTTGAAGACGGAATAAAAGAAGGAAAACTTGAGGCCGTAGATTACGTAAAAAAGTATGCCAATTTCTGTATGGCGGCGACTGCGGTTTCTTTCTACTTTGCCCGCTGCGATGGAGATATCACCGAAGAAGAGCAGCTGGAGATCCAGTTTGACCTGGATTCCATCATCAAGAACCGGGATCTGCCGGATGAAATACGGAACAGGTTAGCTGAAATATCGCTTAACCGAGAGCTCCGGTTCGAAGAAGTGGCCGGGTATCTTGACGGCGTTAGTGTTGAAACGGTGCTTGAGTTTCAAAAGGATATCGATGAAATAATCTTTGCGGATGGAACTGTTAATGATTCCGAAAAAGCTGCGAAACAAGAATTTGACGAGTACCTGAAAAGAAGGTTGGAGAAGCGGGAAAATGAGTGATGCAAAACGGCTGAAAAGCAATCGTCTTAAACTCGATGCCGGGATTGAAGCACGACAGCTCGAAACGGTTGATAACGCCGATTCGGTTGAAGAGTATTATGAAAAAATACTGAATGCGGGCGATGTTGAAAAGGCACTGGCCGAGTATGGCGGAAACTATGAAAAAGTGGCGGACGAGTTTCTTGAAAAGACAAGGCTTCAGGGCGCAGATCTTGGTTTTCTTTTTGTTGCTGTTGCATTGCAGTGTATTCGGATTTACGTGATCAATAAACTTACAGCTGTGGAAAAGGCCAACAGTCATGGCGGAAGGGAAGATAAACTGCATAATCTTCAGGAGAAGTTATTTGACAAACTGGGGAAAAGCGGAGAGGTAGACGGGATCGACCTCTATGTCCCTTTTGAAGCAATAATCACTATGAGGGGTGTGCCTTATGATGCTACAGCGCCTTTCTCGGAAGAAATCAAAAAACTGAAACTGTTTAAAGGAGCAAATCACAGGTTTTCAACTTTGGGGCACGATCCTTTGATAGGTCTGGTTTTCGGAACGGCAAATATTCTGACAAATACAATAACTACAAATAACCGTTTCCTTTTGACGACAAACAGGGTTATATATGATGATTCGATGAAGAATCCGAAGATTGGCCCTTTGGTATCCACAGCAAGGATGCTGGAGGCGGCTGTTGACAGGTTTAAGGAGGACAAAAGATCCGTAGCCGCTGCCGTGATCAAACAACTGATTCATATTGCAACCGATATTTATACTCCGAAGGGCATCCAGCTTCCGGGAACGATGCTTTTCCTTTCGAATGCTCATGTGGAAAAACTGACCGATTACATGAGTACGGGGGATCTTGTTAAGGTGGGTGCATCGGCAGGAATGGCCGCTCTTATCAACACCCTCATTTCGGCGGTCCATGGGTGCAAACTGCTGTTTGAAAACAATGAAGACAACAGGTTTTCAAAAGATTTATATCAGACGCGAACGAAGAAGATCATCACATACTCAAACTTTATCGCCTCCTCAAGCAGTATTATATCGGCCGCGTTGACGAAGGACGTCAGAAAACTTGATATCGGTGGCATGATTATCCTTGTCATCAGACTGTTCAACGATGCGCAATTCATTACAAAACTTGAATATGAATATGTAAACAGCGGGATGAGAGAGATCTACGAGAAAAAGTACTCGGATATCTCTTTGTATTACTAGAACCGTAAAAATGACCCCCGGGGACGGGGTTAGTGGTTCATTTTGACTTGGGCGGTCATCGACCGAACCCCCTGTACAATACGGCCTGCGCGTGTTATAATACAGGTAGGATTGTGAGGCGTAGATGCCGGGCAGTCCGTTTGTCGACGAATGAAACGTCTTTTTGTATGGAGGGATAAATATGAGCGGAGTAAACGGAATAGGACCGGGGTCGAACGGATATCTGTATTCGGCTCTGTCCAGCGGAAAAAAGATTCAGACCGCAGCTCAGGGAGCTTCCGAACTGGCGATCCTTCAGAAACAGCAAAGGCAGATCGGTGGTTTTGATGCCGGAACGCAGAATCTTCAATCCGGAAAGAACGCGCTGAACATAGCGGACGGCGCAGCGGCAGAGATCACTGAGAATCTCCAGCGTATGCGCGAACTCGCCGTCAAGGCGAAGAACGGGACGCTGTCAAAAGATGACAGATCCTACATTCAGAGTGAGATCGACGGATTAAAGAAAGGGATCGGTGAGATTGCGAACCGGACGAACTATAACGGCGTTCCCCTTCTTAATAACGAAGATGGCAAGGTATTCAAAGTGGCTTCCGATGCGAACGGAACGGCTCAGTCTTTCAGCACCGTGAATGCAACCCTCGAGTCGCTCGGGATTGCGGACTTTGATGTGACCGGCGATTTTGACCTGAAGGCACTTGATGATGCGATGTCAAAAATAAGCAGCGGCCGTGCCACACTGGGAGCGCAGACCAACGCTTTTGATGCGTCGATCAATTACAACAGCACGGTCACCTATAATACAACGGCTTCCCAGAGCGCCATGGGCGATACGGAATACGGGGATTATGCATCGAAGCTGCAGAGGCAGGGGATACTGGATAATGTGAAGCTGATGATGCAGCGTCGAAGGATGGAAGAGGAGGAGCAGAGAAAGCTCGGGCTTTTCCAGTGATCAAATCCGGCCAGGGGGCAGTTCCCCTGAATCGTGAAGTATGAAAAAGACGGTCCTGCCGACAGGAAATGTCGGTGGGCCGTTCTTTTTTCCCCGGGAAACCGGGCGCCGCCTTTTTCGGGGAGTTTCCGGCGGCGGGTTTACATAAAATGAACCACTAACCCCGTCCCGGGGGGCCATTTTCGGGCGGGGAAGGGGGCGTGGCGAAGGAACGCAAGATATGGTGGATTTCATCCGGGCGCCCTCTAAATATTGTTTGTAAAAGCTATGGATTCTTGCTATAATGTTTATTCGGGAGCATAGGATCTATGAACTGTAAACGAGCGGTACAACTGGTACCCGCGTTTTTGAAAGATGAGCTCGATACCGATGATCTTCGGGATTTTATCGAGCATGTTGATACCTGCGAGGAATGCCGCGAAGAACTTACGATCGAATTTCTTGTGAAGGAAGGTATCATACATCTTGAATCGGGCGAGGTCTTTGATCTGGGCCGGGAACTTGGCGCACGGATGAAAGCGGCCAATCACCGGCTGCGTATCCGCGAGAACGTGAAGATCATTTACTACGCGATCTCGGGCCTTGTGGCGGTGGAACTCGTAACCGTGATCCTGATCCTGGTATTTCTGTACTGATAATACGGCGGACCGGCCATAAGGGACCGGCTGCCATGGAATCATAATCTTATGAGCAAACTTGTACTGATCGACGGACACAGCATTCTGAACAGGGCCTTTTACGGGGTCCCGGACCTTACGAATTCCGAAGGCCTCCATACCAATGCCGTCTACGGTTTCCTGAATATTCTGTTTAAGATCCTCGATGAAGAATCGCCGGAGTATCTGACGGTGGCTTTTGATGTGCATGCGCCCACGTTCCGGCACGAGAAATATGCGGAATATAAGGGCACAAGAAAGCCCATGGCCGATGAACTGAGGGAGCAGGTTCCGGTGATCAAGGAAGTCCTTAAGGCCATGCGGATAAAGACCGTGGAGCTTCCCGGGTATGAAGCGGATGACATACTGGGGACGCTGGCCAAGCGGGCGGAAAAGGACGGCATGGAAGTCTCGCTCGTTTCGGGGGACAGAGACCTTTTGCAGATCGCGACATCAAAGATCAAGATCCGGATTCCGAAGACCAAAGGCGGAAAAACGGAGATCGAGGACTATTACGATTCCGACGTGTATGAGAAATACGGGGTGTCTCCGGAAGGCTTCATTGATCTGAAAGCGCTTATGGGGGATACTGCGGACAATATTCCGGGTGTTCCGAAGGTGGGAGAAAAGACGGCTTCGGAACTGATGGCGGCCTTCGGCTCGTTGGACGGGATATATGAACATCTTGAGGAGATCACGAAAAACGCAATCCGGGAATCTCTTCGGGCAAACAGAGAACTGGCGGATCTTTCAAAGGACCTTGCTACCATCCGCACGAACGCTCCCGTGGACTATTCCTATGATGAGGCTAAGATTGCCGATTTCTATACGGATGAGGCCTATGTCCTCTTTAAAAAACTGGAATTCAGGAACTATCTCGAACGATTCGAAAAAGGGATCAGTTATGACACGATCACTGCCTCGTTCCGGCTGATCGAGGACTACGCGGAGGCTTCGGACTTTATTTCAAAGGTAAAGGAGAGTAAAAAGCCGGTCGGACTGTTCCTCCTCTTCGATGATAAAGACTCCGGTGAACTTCTCGGGATGTCTTTAAGTACCGGTGAGGAGACGGCATTTATCAGAAAGTGGATGCTGATCGGTGAGGATTTCTTTACCTCCTCGCTTCCTGAACTTTCCGGTGCGCTTCCGAAGATCCGGACAGCTTACGTAAAGAGCCTTTACCGGTTTCTGCCGGATCCCGGTCCGGACAGGTTTGACGATATCATCATCGGAGCCTATCTCCTTAATCCGCTGAAAAGTGACTATCGTGTCACCGATATCGCGAATGAGTATCTCAATATGCTCATCGCGGATAAGAGCGAATGGGCAAAGAAGCTTTCCCTCAGGGAGGCGATGGAACAAAAACCCGCGGAGTTTCTGAATTATGTGTGCTTCCTTTCCTATATTCCGGAAAAAGCAGCACCCCTTATCGAAGAGCGGCTTTCGAAAGAAGGAATGCTCCGTCTTTATCTTGAAATGGAAATGCCGCTTACCCGTGTGCTCTTTGATATGGAACAGACGGGGATCCGGGTCGTTCCCGAAAAGCTTAAGGATTATTCCGATATGCTCGGAGCGAATATCGAAAAGCTCGAGAAGCGGATCTATGAAGAGGCGGGAGAGGAGTTTAATCTCAATTCGCCGAAACAGCTCGGGGAGATCCTTTTTGAGAAACTCGCCATTCCCGGAGGCAAGAAGACCAAAACCGGCTATTCCACCGCCGTGGATGTCCTCGAAAAACTGAAATTCCGGTATCCGATCGTAAATGATATCCTCGAATACCGTGCGTACGCGAAGCTTAAGAGCACCTACGCGGACGGACTGGTTTCCTATATCGATCCCGATCAGAGGATCCGGTCCACCTTCCACCAGACGATCACTGCCACAGGCAGGCTCTCTTCCGCGGATCCTAATCTGCAGAACATCCCGATCCGGATGGAACTGGGGCGGAAGATCCGGAAAGTATTCGTACCCGGGGACGGCTTCCTTTTTATGGATGCCGATTATTCGCAGATCGAACTGAGACTGCTGGCCTCGCTGTCGGGTGACCCGGTTCTGATCCGTGCTTATAACGAGCATGCGGATATTCACAGATCCACCGCGTCTCTGGTTTTCCATGTGCCCTATGACGAGGTCACGGATCTACAGAGGCGCAACGCGAAGGCTGTCAATTTCGGGATCGTATATGGGATCTCGGCATTTGGCCTCGGAGAAGATCTGGGGATCTCGCAAAAGGATGCGAAACAGTATATTGAGGACTATTTCCTGACCTATCCCAAAATAAAAGAGTATCTTGACGGAAGAGTGGCTTTCGCGAAGGATAAAGGCTATACGGAAACCTTCTTCGGAAGGCGCCGGCCGATCCCGGAACTGAAAAGTTCAAACTTCATGCAGCGTTCTTTCGGGGAACGTGTCGCGATGAACGCGCCGATCCAGGGCACCGCGGCGGATATCATAAAGATCGCGATGATCCGTGTATGGAAGCGGCTTAAGGAGGAACACCTTGAGTCGCGCCTGATCCTTCAGGTGCATGATGAACTTCTTCTTGAGGTGAAAAAAGGAGAGGAGGAAGCATGCAGAAAGATCCTTACGGAAGAGATGACGGGAGCGGCCGATCTTCCCGTGGCTCTCGAGATCGATCTTCATACCGGAAGCGACTGGTTTGAGGCAAAATGATGAAGGTGATCGGTGTAACCGGCGGTGTCGGCTGCGGAAAAACGGCACTGCTGAAGGAAATCTCGGAAAGATACAACTGCAGGATCCTTCTGGCGGATGAGGCGGCCGGGGAACTCGAGAAAAAGGGGCAGCCCTGCTATGACCCTCTTGTCGGTCTTCTCGGCGCGGAAATACTCGGGCCGGATGGAGAGATCGACCCGAAGAAGATGGCTGCGGTGATCTTTAAGGACGAAAGCCTTCGGGAAAAGGTGAACGGGATCGTACATCCCGCGGTAAGAAGCAGGATCCTTTCCGGGATCGAAGAGGAAAAACGGAAGGGAAAAGCCGATTATTTCTTTCTCGAAGCAGCGCTCCTTATCGAATGCGGATATCTGAGCGTTGTGGATGAAATGTGGTATGTCTATGCTGACGCGGATGTCAGAAAAAAACGTCTGAAAAAGGGACGCGGCTATTCGGATGAAAAGATCCGCTCGATCATGGAGAGCCAGCTGTCCGATGAGGAATACAGAAAGAACTCGCATTTTACGATCGACAACTCGGGAAGCCTTGAGGACAGTATGAGGCAGATCGAAGCACATTTAAAGTAAAGGGATTCGAAAGAACATGAAGGAAAAACTGGTTTTCGGACTTGATATCGGTACCCGCTCCGTGGTAGGGACGGTGGGATATAAAAAGCAGGACAAGTTTGTTGTGGTCGCTCAAAGGATCAAGGAACATGACACGCGTGCCATGCTGGACGGACAGATCCATGACATTCAGAAGGTGGGAGACACGATCCGGGAAGTGAAATCCCAGCTGGAGGATGCCATCGGGGAAAAGCTGTCGGGTGTCTGCATCGCGGCCGCCGGACGTATGCTCCGTACGGTCACGACCCATGTGGAAATGGAACTCGACAACCGTGAGACCACGCAGGAGGATATCTTCAATCTGATCTCCGCCGGTGTGGAAAAGGCCTATGAGGAATTTCTGAAAGACAATCAGATCGAGGAGGACATGAAATTCTACTGCGTAGGGCACTCGGTGGTCCGTTACTTCCTGAACGGTACGCAGTTCACCTCGCTCGAAGGACACAAAGCCCGCAACATCGGCATCGATCTGATCGCGACCTTCCTTCCGGACGAGGTGGTTGATTCTCTGTATAAATCCGTGGAGATCGCGGGGCTTACCGTGGACAACCTGACGCTGGAACCTATCGCCGCGATTCAGCTTGCAATTCCGGAACGCTTCCGGATGCTGAACATCGCCCTCATCGATGTGGGCGCCGGCACTTCCGATATCTCGATCACGAACGACGGAAGCATCCTCGCATACGGGATGATCCCGAAGGCCGGGGACGCGCTTACGGAGGAGATCGCGAAAGCCTGTCTCGTGGATTTTAACGAAGCAGAGAAGATCAAGAAGGAAGCGGATGGCGATAAGGATATCGAATACTTTGATATCATGCTTCTTCCTCAGAAGATCGCGCCGGCCGAAGTGAACAGGATCATCGCAGGGACCATCGAGCAGATGGCTTCGGAGGTGGCAGACAAAATCAGGGAATTAAACGGCGGTAAATCCGTAAGCGCGGTCTTTGTCGTTGGAGGCGGCGGGAAGAACAAAAGCTATGCGGAAGCGGTGGCCGACAAGCTCGGGATCGCGAGGGAACGTGTGGCGCTCCGCGGCGAGGAAGTCATGCAGAATATTGTCTTCGAGGAAAATACGAAGAAAGACTCGCTTCTGGTGACGCCCATCGGTATCTGCCTGAATTATTATGAGGAATCGAACAACTTTATCTTTGTTTCCTTCAACGGAAGCAGGATCAAGATGTATGACAATAACAATCTGACGGTGGCGGACGTGGCGACTCAGGCGCAGTTTCCGAATGACGGGCTCTTCCCGAAGCGGGGCGATGCCCTGAATTATACCGTGAACGGCAAGGCCAAAATGCTCCGCGGACTTCCGGGCGAAGCGGCGGTGATCACGATTAACGACGAGCCGGCCTTTATCACAAGCAGGATCCGTGCCAACGATGTGGTCCGTGTGACCGAATCCACGAAAGGAGAGGCGGCGAAACTTACACTTGAAGAACTGGAGGAACTGGGACAGAACATCAGTGTAAACGTGAACGGTCAGAAGGTTCTTTTCCCCTGCTTTGCGGAAGTGAACGGGGAACTTCAGTCGAAATTCTATGATATCAAAGAGGGTGACCGGATTGAGATCCTGAATTATTATACGGTACGCCAGATCACGGATTTCATGGACGTGATCCTGGAACAGGGGATGAATATCTATGTCAACAACGATCTTGCGGACATGGATACAAAGGTCTATGACAATTTCACCGTAAACTGGACGCTTGAAAAGCTGAAATCCCAAAGGGAAGAGCTGGAAGAGGAAAGGACAAAGAAGAAATCCGGCGTGAAGGATGCTTCCGAAGCGCTTACCTATGCGGATCTTCCGGGCGATGAGGATACGGAAGACCCGGACACGGAAGATGCGGATCCGGAAGCGGATCTCAGTGAAGAGGATGAGACTGATGACACCCCCGGAGATTCCTATAAGGATCTTCCGGAGGATGACGGAACCTATGAAGGACCGACTCCGGTAAGCATCATTACGGTCAATGTGAACGGCGCGCCCGTGATCCTTCGGGGCAAGACGAACTTTGTCTTCGTGGACATCTTTGACGCGATCGATTTCGATCTTCACGCACCGAAAGGCAAGACCATCGTTACCCTGCTGAACGGAAAACAGGCACAGTATATGGAAGCGATCCGTGACGGGGACGATATTGAGATCTACTGGGAGGATATGTGATCTATGAGACTTCGAAGCATCGCGTCCGGGAGCAGCGGGAACTGCATATATATCGGATCCGATTCCACGCATCTTCTGGTGGATGTGGGGATTTCCGGCAAACGGGTGGAAGAAGGGGTGCACTCCCTCGACCTTCCCATGGATGCTATCGACGCGATCCTGGTGACCCATGAGCACGCGGATCATATCGCGGGACTCGGCGTGATCGCAAGGCGCTATTCGATCCCGATCTATCTGACGGGCGGTACGATGAAAGCAGTCCTCGGTACGTCTTATGTCGGAAAGATCGACCGGGAGCTTTTCCACGTGATCCGGCAGGATGAACGCTTTACGATCAAGGATATCACGGTGAATCCCATGAAGATCTCCCATGACGCTGCGGAGCCCGTGGCCTACCGGTTTGCACACGGGAAACAGCGTGCGGCCATCGTAACGGATCTGGGCACCTATAACGATTATACGGTGGAATGCCTGAAAGGCATGGATGCGCTCTTCCTTGAGGCAAATCATGATG
>JAILLW010000128.1 GCA_024692955.1 Lachnospiraceae bacterium
CAGCAGGATGACATTCCATTCCGGGTCAGACGTGTGAATGTCCGTCAGGATCTGCTCCTGCATGGACTTTGTCCAGCCATAGGGATTTGTACACACGCCCTTCGGGCAGTCCTCCGTGATCGGGATCTCGGCCGGATCGCCGTAGACCGTTGCCGTAGAACTGAAGATCAGGTTCTTTACGCCGTTCTTTCGCATCACATCGAGAAGGATCAGGGTCCCCGAGATATTATTCTCATAATACTCCCAGGGCATTCCGACAGACTCTCCCACCGCCTTTAAACCTGCGAAATGAATGCAGGCGTCGATCTTTTCCTTCCGAAAGATTTCCTCAAGCGCGGCCCGGTCCCGAATGTCCGCTTTGTAAAAAGGGATGCTCTTCCCGGTGATCTCCTCCACTCTCCCGACACATTTTTCCGAAGAATTCGAAAGATTATCCAGAATCACGGCATCATATCCGGCGCCGATAAGCTCCACCACCGTGTGGGAACCGATATAGCCGGCTCCGCCCGTTACAAGTACTGCCATACTCTTCTCCTTTCCGCGGTCCCCCGCGTAAGACTGCCGGGATCCTACAGTTCGATCCCGTTTAGTTTGCATAACTCTCTTGCGCTCTCAACCGAATCGATGCCGGTCTTATTCTTGATCGGGGCAAATTCCTTCTCGCGAACGACCTCGAAGGGAAGGCAGCTCTTCATCTCATGCACCATATCGAGCACGAGCTGTTCGAACTTGTAGCCGTTCGGTTCTTCCGGCTTAATGTGCTCTCCGTTTTCGTCGATATGGGGGATCTTCTTTTCCACCACATGCATCGGAAGGCTGTTCTTCGCGATCCGGTCAAGCTCATCCAGCGAGAAGAGATAATTCAGGATCACGCCGAAATTATAGGCGGGGTCGCCCTTTTCATTCTTCGCGTCCATCAGTTCATCCGTCATCTCATAGTATTCCACGATGGAAGGTCTTCCGTCCTCAAGACACATCGCGCCGATCTTTTCGTCTCTGGCGGCTTTCCTTACGACCTTTGCTCCGGAGGTATAGCCGCCCTCGATGACAGCCCCCACGAAGACCGGATCCGCGATCCGCTGGAGCACATTGTCCACCGCAAAGATATTGATCCATTTGATCCCCTTTTCCCGGGCTTCCTTATCGAGCCCCGCCCGGATCATGGAAGCGTACCAGCCCGCATTGCCGTTCGGGGAAGTGGAGATCCTGTCCTTTTCCTCAAGATAGATCTTTCCGTTACGGTCCGCGGCAGGTGCCATCTCCTGTTTGAAGAAGTGTACCATATCGGGATCGTATCCGAAGAATTCATGCTGCAGAAGGAAATAGACCGTCGCGTCATGGTTCTTGTCCGAGGTCATGATATAAAGGGGAACGGGCACACCCGCTTCCTTTACCACATCCTGCAGGTTTTCGATCAGCCGCTGGAAGATGTAGACTTCCTTCGTAAGTCCGATATTATACATTCCCTTCGGAGCGTCGGAGCCGAGTCTTGTTCCCATGCCGCCCGCAAGCAGCACTGCCGCCACCTCGCCTTTCCGGATGGCATCAAGCCCGGTCTTCCGGAAAGAGTCTTCCTTTTCCCGGATTTCGGTAAGTTCCATACATTCGATGGGGGAGATCACTCCCCTGTTCGCGGAGGCGCTGCCCTGACCGATGTACTTTATGACACTCATGTCGGTTTCTTCGATCATCGCAAGGAGCCTCTGTTTCGAAGGCTCACTTAATTCGTCATAGAACCTGAGCAGCTGCTCCTGTCCGTATTCTTCGCATTTTTTCAATGCTTCCTCAAAAGTCATCTTCTCTTCTCCTTCCCGGATAACAGGATGTCAGTCCTTTTGTACTTCCTTAAGGCGCTCCCGGATATCTTCCACCGTCATCCATTCCGTATTGTTGCCCGAGGTGTAGGAAAAGCCGTCCTCGACCTTTTTCCCGCCCTCATGGATCTTCATCCTGCCGGAGAATTCGATCTGCGGATAAACGATGAAATGCTTCTCATATTCGTAGGTCGTCATGGAATCCTCGGTGGTCACCATGATCTCGTGAAGTTTCTCGCCCGGACGGATGCCGACCTCTTTGATCCGGCAGCCGGGGAGCATCGCCTCCGCGAGATCCGTGATCTTAAAGGACGGGATCTTGCTGATAAAGGTCTCTCCGCCCGTGGCCTCAAGGAGCGCCTTGATCACCAGTTCTACGCCTTCTTCAAGACTGATCCAGAACCGCGTCATTCGAAGATCCGTAACGGGAAGCTCCTTTTCTCCCTTTTCGATGAGATTCCGGAAGAAGGGGATGACCGAACCTCTGGATCCCGCCACATTGCCGTAGCGCACGATGGAGAAATTGATGTCCTTTGTCCCGGCGTAGGCATTCGCCGCCACGAAGAGCTTGTCGGATACCAGCTTCGTTCCGCCGTAGAGATTTACCGGGTTTACCGCCTTGTCCGTGGAAAGGGCCACCACCTTTTTCACACCGGTATCCAGTGCGGCCTCGATAATGTTCATCGCGCCGTGGACATTCGTCTTGATCGCTTCGTTCGGATTGTATTCACAGGCGGGCACCTGCTTTAGGGCCGCCGCGTGGATCACGTAATCCACCCCGTAAAACGCCCGGTAGAGCCGCTCCTTATCCCGCACATCGCCGATGAAAAAGCGAAGTCTGTCGGCATATTTCCTGAACTCGTTCTGCATCACGAACTGTTTGTATTCATCCCTCGAATAGATGATCACCTTCTTCGGATGATAATGGGTCAGCACGTATTTGGTGAAGCATTTGCCGAAGGAGCCGGTTCCGCCCGTTATCAGGATCGTTTTGTCGTCAAGTAACATGTTCTTATCCTTTCTTTGATACTCGTTATTTTGTATCCGCTTTCCGGAGGATCCGGTCCTCCAGAACGCGGAGTTTCTCTCTTAAATGTCCCGTCTCAAAAATGAGCCGCCGCAGGGAATCCGCCGCGCAGCCGAGAAGGAAGTTCACCGCGGCCGAAAGAAGTACGCAGAGGATCATCAGCACCGCGGGGTAGGAAGCATATTTTTCGTACCTGTCCAGCATATAATACCGCCAGATCAGCGGATGGCTGTTCAGAAGGTAGATCCCGAAGGTAAGAGGCGCGATGAGTTTCACGAGCCTTACAGCCTTTTCCGAAAGCTTCAGCCTCGAAAAGAATACGAGAAGCGAAACGGCGGCCACGAGGATCGTCGGGGAATTAAAGCCGAGAAGCCTTCCCGAATGGCCGGATTCGAAGCTGTCATAGCCCATCGTCAGTTCGATCACCAGTTTGAAGACAAAGGTCAGCGTCACCGACAGGAGATTCAGGATCAGCAGCTTGGAGTTTGTAAGCTTCTTAAGCGCGTCAAAATGCCGGATATAGGCTCCCACATAATAACAGAGGATCAGGGTCACGAAGGAATTTCCTCCGCGAAGGCCGAAGACATCCGTGCTGAAGAAGACCGGAAAGATCGAAAAGAGCAGTACGAAGGCCGCCAGCGTGATATCCGCGTAGCGCCGGTAAAAGGTGATGATCGCATGGTTCATCATCGGGATCAGGAAGAACATCCCGACATAGGCCGTATAGTACCAGTACTGCTCGGTCATCGCCGGAAAGAGCATTGAAACAAGTTCCCCCCTCCCGACGCTTCCCGGCTTTATGAAGGCAAATACCGCGGTGGTAAGGACCGTATAAAAAAGCACCTGGAGGGCCACATAGACAAGATTGCTGATCCGGAACCGCCTCTCCGCGCATACATAACCCGTGATGAGTCCGTAGGCCGTGCTCGAAAAGAGCATCATGATCTCCAGAAACCAGGCCGTTTCGTAGCCTGCGGAAAAAGGAGTAAGATGACCGAGCACCCCGCCCTGTCCGAGAACATGGAGCACCATAACCGCGAAGGTCGCCGCGATCCTCAATGCCTCGATTCCCATATTCCTTTCTTCCGCCGCGGCGGGACCCGATGTGGAATTCATACCGTACCTTTCCCCGTTTCCGGGTCCGCATCCTGCCCTTCGGGCTCAAACCATTTGAGGAATGCTTTTTTATATGCTTCCGGATCGATCAGCCAGGACAGCACGTGCTTTGCCCCGTCCACGATAAGGAGCTCTTTTTCACAGTCCGCGGCATCATAGATGACCTTTGCCATGCGGGTCGGCACAAAGGTATCCGCGCCTCCGTGCACGATCAGGAGTTTTCCTTTGAAATTCCGGATCATCTCCTTCGCGGCCCGCTCTCTTAAATCGTATTTCGCAAGAAGCTTATGCTCCCATACCGCCACCGGTACAAAGGGAAAGTAGGGAAGGTGAAACATTTCCGTCACCTGGGCCCTGATCTCGTCGATCCCGGATGAAAACCCGCAGTCGGCACAGACCCGCTTGATCTGTTTCGGCGCCTTCGGATCTCCGCAGGCCGCAAGGATCGTGGCAGCCCCCATGGAGCAGCCGAGAAGTGAGATCTCGATCCCCGCCCCGAAGCGGTCGATCAGATAACGGCACCAGTCAAGGCAGTCGATGCTGTCAAGATTTCCGAAGCCGATATATTTTCCGTCGCTCCGTCCGTGGGCGCGGTTATCCGGGAAAAGAAGATTGCAGCCGAGGGACATAAGGAATTCCATGCGGCCGCCGAATTCATAGGGGCCGTAGGCACGGTAGCCGTGAACGCAGATCATGTAACGGTTCGTCGGCTCCTTTGCGGGCAGGAACCACCCTCTTAAGGTAAGCCCGTCGAAGCTTTGGATGGAAACATCTTCCGGAGACGCATCGGCAAGCATTTTCTGCCCCCGGATTGCTTCCTCATAATATCGTTTATAGTCCGGATCCGATACGGAATCCGGAGGATTGTCGGTACGGTCGAACCTTCCGCCGTCATTCCTCACGAAAGAAGCCATCACCATATAGAGGCCGAGCAGAAGAACGATCAGGATAAGAACGATGAGAATAATGATGATCACAAGGATCGCTGTTTTCATATAAGACTCCTTATCCCGTCCGCGATCCTTTTCGCGACGGAAGGACGGTTCATTGTGTAAAGGTGGATCCCGTCCACATGATTGGCAAGAAGATCCGTGATCTGGGAAAGGGCGTGAATCATGCCTGCCTCAAAAAGCGCCTCCGGGCGGTCCCCGAAGGTTCTAAGGATCCGTTCGAACTTCTCATTCAGCTTTGCGCCGCAGGTATCCACCATCCGGCGGATCTGTTTCTCGCTGATGACCGGCATGATGCCTGGCGTGACCGGAACGTCGATCCCCGCGATCCGGCAGTCTTCCAGAAACCGGTAGAAATTCTCATTGTCAAAAAAGAGCTGGGAAAGGAAAAGATCCGCTCCCGCGTTCGCCTTTTTCTTCATGTTCAGCATCTCGGACACATGGTCCGGGGAGTCCGGATGATCCTCCGGATAGCAGGCAGCCGCGATGCAGAAATCCGTTGTTTCCTTAAGATACGAGATCAGATCGGAGGCATGGGGAAAAGCCTCCTTTACCTCAAGGTTCGGATTCCGGTCGCCCCGGAGCGCAAGGACATTTTCGATCCCCGCATCCTCGATCTCCTTGACGAAACGATCGATCTCTGCCCTGTCATAACTCAGTCCCGTCAGATGAACGACGGGCTCGATCCCGTATTTTTCACGGATCATCTTCGCGATCCGGACCGTTTTGTTGTTGTTCGAGCTCCCGCCGGCGCCGAAGGTCACGCTGATATAGTCCGGCTTCAGTTCGGAAAGAACCTCGAGAGTAGGCTCGATATTGCTGAGCTCCTCCTCCTTTTTCGGGGGAAAGATCTCAAAGGATATAACCTGTTTTTTACTTTGATAGATCTCGGTCAGTCTCATGATATGGCGGATCCCTTCCTGTTTCCGTTCGGTCAGTAACAATCATTATACCATTTATGTCCCTCCGGCTCAAGCAACAGGCTGATCCTCCTTCATATCCGGGCCGTGGTGCGCGGCCGGGAGCCGGATTGAAAAAAGGGGCGGTCTGTGTTAGTCTTTTAAACGTTATGGAAAAAAGCGAAACTTTGGAACAGACAACGGTCGAAAGCCAGGAGCCGGAGGAGGAGGAACTCTTTTCCTTTGAGCCCGGTTATGAAGAGCGGATGCGAAAAAGGGAGGAGCTTCTTCGTGAGCGGAGAGCGGCCCGGAGGCGGGCGCAGGAGATAAAGCGCCGGATCGTCCTCGGCCTCATGGGGGCTTTCTTTCTTGCGCTCCTTGTTCTTCTCTTCTTTTTTATATTCAGGGAAGGTTTCGAAAAGGATCCGGGAGATAAGGATAATGGCACGTTAACATCGGAGGGGCCGACGGCGGATGTCGGATTGCCCGGGGCGGAAACGCCTGCCGGCTCCGGAGATCCCGGGCAGGAAGGATCCGCGGATCCTGCCGGCTCCGATGCATTATCAGGCCCGGAGGGCGAAGACTCCGAAAATGATGATAATGCATCAGTGAGGAGCGCCTCCGGCGGATATCTGGGGCAGCCCGCTTCCGAAAGCAGCGGCACCGTCACGGTCGGCGACGGGATTGAACTCTATGCCGGCTATGATGTGGATCATAATACCTCCCCCCTTCCCTTCAAGGAGGAAGGGATCTACAGTACCCACGGGATCCTGATCGACGGCCGAAACGGGAAGGTGATCCGCAGCACGGACGGCGCCGCGAAGATCTATCCCGCTTCCATGACGAAGATTATGACCGTCTATACGGCCGCGAGACACCTTAGCGAGGAACAGCTTGAAGATAAAGTCACGATCACGATCGAAGAGACGGATTTCGTATTCCGA
>JAILLW010000021.1 GCA_024692955.1 Lachnospiraceae bacterium
CATGAAAAGCATGCTGAAAGATGCCGCCATCCTGCTGCTTATTACCGTGGTTGCGGGACTTGCCCTCGGATATGTGTATTTCATTACGAAAACCCCTATCGCCAAGGCGGAGGAAAGGGCCGTGAATGAAGCATTGGGGGCCGTTTTTGCGGATGCCGCATCCTTCCCGGAAAAGGAGGATAACTTCCCGTATCCCGCGAATGAAGACAATGTCAAGCAGTCCGCATGGGAACAGGCGGGATTTAAGGATGATGTGATCGATAAAGTCTATCTTGCAAATGACAGTGCCGGAAACCTTCTCGGATATGTATTGAGTGTCACAACAAAGGCCGGTTACGGCGGGGATATCTCATTCCTAATGGGGATCCGTAAGGACGGTACCCTGAACGGAATCTCGATCCTTAAGATCTCCGAGACCGCCGGACTCGGAATGAAGGCTCCCGAAGTTCTGGTACCCCAGTTTTCGGGGAGAAAAGTATCGGGATTCCTGCTTACGAAGTCGGGCGCGTCTTCGCCGGAAGAGATCGATGCGATTTCCGGAGCAACCATAACTTCGAAAGCAGTGACCACAGCAGTCAACGCCGGGCTGGCCTATTTTGAGGTGGAACTTGGAGGTGGAAGCGATGAATAAGGATACGGTCGCAAAGCGGCTTGTCAACGGAATATTCAAAGAGAATCCCACCTTTGTGCTGATGCTTGGGATGTGCCCGACTCTTGCGGTCACGACTTCGGCGATCAACGGACTCGGAATGGGATTGACCACAATGGTCGTTCTGGCGCTGAGCAATCTGATCATTTCCCTGCTCCGGAAGATCATTCCGAACCGCGTCAGGATCCCGGCGTTTATCGTGATCATCGCGTCCTTTGTAACGGTGGCGGAGCTTCTTCTGAAAGCGTATATCCCCTTCCTTTACGACGCATTGGGACTTTATATTCCTCTGATCGTTGTAAACTGTATCATTCTCGGTCGTGCGGAAGCGTATGCTTCCAAAAACGGACCGATCCTTTCTCTCTTTGACGGGATCGGAATGGGACTTGGCTTTACGCTGGCTCTCACGATCATCGGCGCGGTCAGGGAATTGCTGGGGGCCGGCACCTGCTTTGACCAAAGGGTCCTTCCCGAAAGCTATATTCCCTGCACCATTTTTATCCTCGCTCCCGGAGCCTTCTTCGTACTTGCGATCCTTACCGCCATTCAGAACAAGATCCGGATCGAAGGGGAAAAGAAAGGGAAAGATATGTCGAAGATCCAGTCCGGCTGCGGTGCGGACTGTATGAACTGCCATATGGAATGCATGGATCCGGCGCTCCGGGAAAAGACACTCGGTAAGGCGGAAGAAGAAAAACCCGAAGAGAAGCCGGCGGAAGAGGAAAAACCCGAAGAAAAACCGGCGGAAGAGAAAAAACCCGAAGAGAAGCCGGCGGAAGAGGAAAAACCCGAAGAAAAACCGGCGGAAGAAGGAAAACCCGAAGAAAAACCGGCGGAAGAGGAAAAACCCGAAGAGAAGCCGGCGGAAGAAGGAAAACCCGAAGAAAAGCCGGCGGAGGAAACGAAATCGGAAGAGATAAAGGAGGGTGAGGCTCATGATTAAGGATCTGCTCATTATCCTGGTAGCGTCCTCGCTGGTAAGCAATGTGGTACTGAGCCAGTTTTTGGGGCTTTGCCCCTTCCTTGGCGTATCAAAGAAGACGGATACGGCTCTCGGAATGGGAACAGCGGTCATTTTCGTCATCACGCTGGCATCCGCGGTAGCGGGAGCGATTTATAAATTCATCCTGAAACCGCTCGATCTTACCTATCTTCAGACCATCGTGTTCATTCTTGTGATAGCGGCTCTTGTGCAGTTCGTGGAGATGGTGCTGAAAAAGTATCTGCCTTCGCTCTATAACGCGCTTGGTGTCTATCTGCCCCTGATCACGACGAACTGCGCGGTACTCGGGGTGGCACTTACGAACGTACAGAAGGAATACGGGATCGGAACGGGGATCGTAAACGGTTTTGCCACAGCGGTCGGTTTTACGATCTCGATCACCATACTTGCCGGGATCAGAGAAAGGATCGAAGGGAATGATATTCCTGAGCCTTTTAAGGGGATGCCCATCGTGCTGATCACGGCAGGACTTATGGCTATCGCTTTTTGCGGATTTTCCGGACTGCTTTAAAACAGAAAGAACAGACAGAAGGAACGGATTATGAACGGAATCATTCTCACAATACTGATCGTTGGCGGAGTCGGCCTCTTTGTCGGGCTGTTTCTGGGGATCGCCTCTCTGAAATTCCACGTGGAGTCGGATCCTAAAGAACAGGCCGTGCTTGAGGCACTGCCCGGGAATAACTGCGGCGGATGCGGCTATCCCGGCTGCTCGGGACTCGCGGCGGCCATCGCAAAGGGCGAGGCGAAGGTGAACCAGTGCCCGGTGGGAGGAGAAGCGGTCGGTAAGGTGATTGCCGGGATCATGGGTGTGGAAGCGGAGGATTCCGTAAGGATGACCGCGTTCGTTGCCTGCCACGGAGACTGCGAAAAGGCGGGTACGGATTATGAATATCACGGAGTGGAAGACTGCACGATGCTGTCCTTTGTTCCGAACGGAGGCGCGAAGAGCTGTTCCTTCGGATGTCTCGGATTCGGAACCTGCGTAAAAGCCTGTCAGTTCGGAGCAATCCGCGTGGAGAACGGGATCGCGGTGGTGGACAGGGACCTTTGCAAAGCATGCGGAAAGTGCGTGGATGCCTGCCCGAAGCATCTGATCTCCCTGATCCCGTATGATGCCGGATACGCGGTGGCATGCTCCTCCCATGACAAGGGACCCGCTGCAATGAAAAACTGCGAAGTGCCCTGTATCGGCTGCGGCCTCTGCGTGAAAGCCTGTGAATCCGACGCGGTGCATGTGAATGACTTCCTTGCCGTGATCGATCAGGAAAAGTGCATCCGCTGCGGAAAGTGCGCGGAGAAGTGTCAGAAGAAAGCCATTGCGAACTTCTGAGGGAGTGCTACCTGAGGATCTTTCCGTTCCCGTCCGTAAAGATGACGGATGCTTCCGGATAATGCTCCGAAAGGAATTTCTTTCCGTCTTCAAAACCCAGAAGAAAACAGATTGTAGACAGGGCGTCCGCCTCCGTGGAGGAGGCGGTATGAACCGTCACCTGTGAGAGGCCGGTTTCCGCGGGATATCCTGTCCGGACGGACAGAAGATGATGATAGCGGATCCCGTCCTTTTCGAAATAGCGTTCGTAGTTTCCGGATGATACGACACTCCCCGCGGTGATCGAGATCGATTCAAGGGGGGCACCGTCTTTGTTTTCCGGATCCCGGATCCCGATCCTGAAAGGACTGTTATCCGGTTTCTTTCCCGTAACGAGGATATTTCCCCCGAGATTTATCAGAGCTCCTTTGATCCCTTCGGATTCAAGATATTCCTTAAGCCGGTCGGCCACATATCCCTTGGCGATAAAACCGAGATCGATCATGGTCTCGGGGTCCTTGAGAGTCACGGTGCTGCCTGATACGATGACACTGTTCCTGTCAGTATGCAGGAGGGCTTCCCGGATCTCTTCTTCTGTCGGAACGGTATCCCGGCCGCCGGGAGGAAACCACAGTTCCGACAGAGTTCCTATGGCCGGATCGACGAGACCGTCGCTTTCATCCGCGAAGGAGAGTGCCGTGCTGATCAGCGAAGAGGTTTCGGGATCCACGGTGACGGGGGAACCGCCGGCGTGATTGATCCTCCAGATATCGGAGTCTTTCCTTGTGCGCGAAAACAGTCTTTCGTACCTTCCGCAAAGCTCCATACAGCCGTTCAGAACCTCGTTCCTGCGATCTTCGGACAGAGCCCCGGCGTCATAGACCGTGATCTCGATCATAGTATCAAAAAAGAATCCCGTACGCGTCAGGGTTCCCTGCTTTCCTCTGTTTGCGAACGCCGGAAAAAGAAGGAGGGCGACGATCAGAAGGATCACGGGAATCGGCAGGATTCTTTTTGCTTTCTGTGATATAATCATATTAGAGATTATAAACCATGGGATTTTTTTATCAAGAAGACGAAGAAGAATTTGACCGTGCAAGCCGCTCCTTTTCACCTGTAGTGATGAGGACGATCGCGGGGGTATCCGTGGGAATCCTGGTGATCCTTCTTATCGTGCTGGCGGCGAACAACCGGAAAAGCCGTGCGGACAGATTTCGGACGGATTCTTCCTCGCATACGGAAAAACTTACCGAGACGGACAATCTTACGGACCTTACCGGACGGTATGAGAACGACCGGAGCGGAAAAGACATTGAGGAACTCTATCGTGAGGGAAAACTCCGGGCTGAGGATCTTGATATCTGGGATATGTACCGGGACGGCGGCACGGTGCATCGGGCAGAGCCGGACGAGACACCTTTGATCGATGAGGACCCGGATCGTCTCGGGCCTTATGAGATTCCGGAAGACGGGAACGCGGAAGAGGAAGATGCGCCGGAAGGCGAGGATGAGGATCGGGAAGAAGGCGCGGATCCTTCGGCCGAAGCTCTGATCGACGGTGTGAAACTGAACACGGTGGATCATACGAAGCTGAGGATCGTCAATGATCAGATGTCCTATTATCCCAACGGTGATCAGGAATCATTTCTCGGTGTGGATCTTTCGGCCGAGAACGGAAATATCGATTTCGAGGCGCTCCGAAACGCCGGAGTGACCTTTGTGATGCTCCGAGCCGGCGGCCGGGGTTACGACAGCGGGATCATCACGGAGGACCCGACCTTTGAGAGAAACCTGAAAGGAGCGGAAGACGCCGGAATGAAGATCGGTCTTACCTTTTCCTCCCGCGCGATCAATGTGGATGAGGCGGTGGAAGAGGCGTTCTTCTGCCTTGAAAAAGCGCAGGGACACAGCATTTCCTATCCGATCGCCTATGTCTTTGAAGGAGAGAAGATCGACAGCGCAAGGACGGATGTGCTGGATGCCCACGGGCTGACCCGCGTCGCGGAAGCGTTTATGAACACGATCAGGTCGAACGGCTACAATACCATCCTTTACGGAACGGAAGACTACCTTCTGAACCGGCTCCTTCCGAAGGAACTCCTTACCGCCTACGACGTATGGCTCTTTGACACGGACAATATGCCCCATTATCCGTATCAGTACAAACTCTGGAGATACAGAAACAACGTTACCGTTCCCGGAGTGGAATCCAGGGGCTCCTATGATATCAGTTTCGTTGATTATGCGGGAAGATGAAAATCCCGGACTTTCTTTGAGATCCTGACATTTGAGTAGATCTCCGCATATTCTTTTGCGGGAATATCCTCAATGTAGTTCGGGGAATAGTTTTTCTTCACACCGTTTTTCTTCAGAAGATCGATGGCCTTGTTGTACGCTATGGCTGCCTCGATTTCGCTCGGATAGCGGCCGATGGTGTAATTTCCGATGATGTGGATCCTGGCCGTGAATTCCGGGCCGCGTTTTGTCAGCTTGTAGGTGACACCGTGATAGCGGTTGATGATCCGGATGTTCTCATAGCGAAAATCCAGGTCGTCCCCGTTCACGAACATATAATCCCTGCCCGGGACTCCGTAGTTCTTGATCCCGTAGCGGTTCAGGATATTGACCTGCATTCCGTAGTCGGCAACGAAGAAATGCCGTCCCCGTTTCATGATCGACTTTTTGGAATAATAGAACAGATCATCCGTTGAGAACTTCAGAACACAGCCGTGCTCCAGGTGATATTCGAAATAGTTGGCCCTCATATAGATCGGGGCGGTCAGATAGATGTCATTGTCGCGGAAATTGATGAGGATCACCCATTTCCGGTAGGAGAGGATACGCTCGGGGGAATACTGTTCGATGGAAAGATCTTTTTTCGTAAGGAGGATCGCGGCTTCCCAGTACGCGGAATGGGCATCCGAAGGATTGTCATAACTGCCGAGAGAGATATGCTTGTTCCGGTGGGTTATGGAGGACCGGTAATACTTCGTCCCGTCTTTTTTATAGGCGATGCTCACACCGCGAAGTCTCTTTTCACTCATGTGAAGAGTATACCATTTCACTGTGCCTGTGACAAGGTGGTTTCATGGCGATGTAAACCGCTTTTCGGGGCCTTTTCATAAGAAAAAACACTTGACCTCGTCACTTGTGGGTAACATAATGTAATTATACTGCCGCGAAGGAGAGGATTCTGTATGTTCACATGGAATTTCCAATACATTTCCAAGGCGAGATTAAGAGAGACCTTCGTTCAGCTGATGCTGGATTCCGAAAAAGACGACATCCTTGTCAGGATCCATACATCGATCCATCTTGAAGAAGAAGCCGTGGATCTTGCGCGCTTTATAAAGACCCTCGTCCCCACCGCACATATTATCGGAACAAGTACGCAGGCCGCCATCAGTTGGGGGCGGCTTGTGAAGAATCAGTGTATGATATCGGTGAGCCGGATCGCGAAGGGGCAGATTTATTCCGGACTATTCCCCGAGTTCACGAAAAATGAGATAGAGGCACTGGAGGAGAAAAAGGATCAGAAGCTGCTCTTATGCTTTCTTTCGGGCGGATGTGAAGACCCGCTCCTTATCTCCGAATCCATAGGAGAAAAATTCGGCATTCTTCCGGTAGCCGGCGGAATTGCGACGACACCCGGGAACTCCTATCGTGAATACCGCTCCGGCGGCTTCGTTTTCGATGAGACCGGTTACAGCGAAAAAGGCGCGATCCTCGCCCTCCTTTGCGGAGAGGATCTTGAATCCGCGGGGGGATATGTGACCGGCGCTCAGATCGTGGGTGAGCCGCTTTCGGATGACGACGGAATCCCGGAGCTTGTCCGCTTCACGGATGACGGGAAGAGGATCTTCTCCGATTATGCTTCCGCGAAAGGGAAAAGGGTCAGTATGGCTTTCCTTCATGACGGAAAGATCGCTTCCGAAGACCGGACTCTTTTTCAGAGGATCGAAAATTTTCAGAGAGCCGAAACGGTTTTCGGTTATTCATGCAAAAACAGGGTGGAGAAGCTTCCGAACAGTTCCGGATGGGAGCTTTCCGCCTATGAGAATTCCAACATCTGCGGCTGTGTTCTCGACGGTCTTTTGACACATGATAACGGAAGATGCATCTATTCGGATTATGCCTTTGCGGTCTGCGCCCTTGGCGAAGAAGAAGCAACACAAAAATATAACCCCTATGTGTTTGCACATACGGATCCTCTTTCTTCCGATAACCGGCCGCTCCTTTCTTTCCTCATGGAAACGGAAAAGACGATCAAGGATAACGGAGAGCAAGCCGTCTCTTCCGAGCTTAGAAAATTCGTAACGGACTGTGAGAAGGAGATACTGGTTTCCGCAAGGGAAGGGGTGCCGAACGGCGCGGCCCTGAATATGGATATGAAGCTCCGCGGACATGACCGTATCTGTATGATCAATGTTTCCGACGTGAACGGTATGGAAGCGGTCTTTCCGGAGAGTGTGGTCAGGATGACTCAGAAAAACTATGTTCAGAGATGTGCCGCATTCTCCAGAGCCAGAAACTACCATATCTATCTCATCGGAAAATGGCAGCTCTGCATAGCGGCACCTTCTTACGAAGTAAAGCTTTCCGACTATATCCGGGACATGGAAGAGCTTCAGAAAGAGCTTTTCCGCACGACCGAAGAGACAGTGGCGATCGTTCCGACGTTCTGCATCATGGACGGCTGCGATCCGGATTCACTTTCCGAAAACTATTATTCGGCAAGAACCAGGATGGAAAGGAAGAATCTCCAGTTTTACGTCTATGACGCGGAATCCGACAGACTGGACGAGGAACAGATCCGCAAGAGTTATCATATGGTGGACGTGATCAATTACGCTATTGCGAATGACCGGGTCATTCCGTATTATCAGGGCATCTATGACAACCGCGCAAAGAAGATCTCCCATTACGAGGCACTGATGCGGATTGAGGATGAAAACGGAAAACTATATATGCCGGGGGATTTCCTTGAGGTTGCAAGGTCCTACGGTCTTTTGTACGACAACCTTTCCATGACGATGATCGAGAAGGTGTTCGAAAAGTTCAGAAATCTTGCGAACATCTCGGTCAGCATCAATCTTTCCCTGAGGGATATCCGGAACCGTGAGATCGTTGAATACATCTGCGATTTCCTGACTACTGCGGAGCATCCCGGAAATTTCATCTTTGAGATCCTTGAGAACGAGGATATGGATGAGTACGGTGAGATGCTGGACTTCGTTGACAGGATCCATCTGCTGGGCGGCCGTATCGCCATCGATGATTTCGGAAGCGGCTATTCCAATCTGATGCATGTGGTAAACATCCATACGGATTTCCTGAAGATCGACGGATCCATCGTCCGGAAATGCGGTGAGGCTGCGGAAAGCGAGAACATGATCGCCCTGATCGCCGGCTGGAGAAGACTGAGCGCAAGGAACATCGGGATCATCGCGGAGTTCGTTGAAAACGAGACGATACAGAAAAAACTTGACGAATACGGGATCGAGTATTCGCAGGGATATCTGTACGCGAGACCGAAGCCGGAGATCGAGGAGGATTAGGATGCGTTCCAGATACATCGGAAAAGAGGGCAGACGCTCCGGAAATGAAAAATGGGTGATCGGCCTCCTGGTCGAGGAGGCTGTTTCGGAATATGCGAGAGATCTGATAAGAGATGTGGCGGACGCGCTCCCGAAAGACGAATCCGTGCATCTTGTTGTTCTGGCGGGCAAGTATGATGACCGCTTCAGCTCCGATCAGGAGCTGCATGAATATAACCTCGTCTATAATACGGTCTACGGCCTCAGCGGCCGCTGCGACCTGGACGGGCTGATCGTTTCCGTGGGAAGCCTGAGCGTTGACCGGGAAAGCGGCGGCTTTGCCGGGAATGAAGACTTTTTAAAGATTCCCAGGGTTTATATCGGGATGGGGCCTGAAGGCGAGACGGCGATCACCTGCGATCATGAAGGCGGGATCCGTGCCGCGATCGATTTCCTCATCAATGTGAACGGATGTCAGAAGATCTGCATGCTCGGCGGCCGGAACGATAATGTGGATGCCATGGAGCGGAAGAAAGTCTTCAAACGCTGCCTTTCGGATTACGGGATTCGTTTCTCGGAGAATATGTATGAAGAAACGGATATGTCGGAACACTGTACAAGGGAGGCGGAAAGACTTCTTGCCCATAATCCGGATATGGAGGCGGTGTTCTGTGTGAACGATTCCACGGCGAAGGGCCTTTACGGAGTTCTGAAGAGCCACGGCCTTGAACCCGGAAAGGATGTCAAGGTGTTCGGCTTTGACAATACGCGGGGCGCCGGCGGGATGGAGCCTCCGCTTGCTTCCGTAGGACTTGACGGCACAACGGCAGGCGGGCATGCGCTTAAGGTGCTGATGGCAAAACTTGAAGGCGGGGAGGAAGTGAACTCCGTATCCCCGACCAGACTCTACGGAAGGGCGTCTCTCAACTATGAATCCTATGATTATCTGGGAGCGGCACTGATCAATGCGGATAAGGATCTGATCTGCCGCATGTTTGATGACTGCTTCTACCGGATGAAGAATTCGAATCACGACCGGGAGAATGTAGATCTCAGACGACTTTTTTATGAATTCATATCAAGAATGCTTTCCGCGGTGAGAAACCGGTATATGAGTCCGGAAGAGTTCGGAGAGCTGATCCGCCTTACGGATATTTTCATCGACCACGGCGCAATAGAATATACGGACACACAGAAAATGATGAAGAGCATCCTGCGGCTTCAGACGGGAATCAATTCGACAAAAGGCTCCATTCATGTAAATACGATGATAAACCGTGTGTTTTTGCGCTTCAAAGACCGGCTTATCGAAGAATTCTCGGAACAGATCGAAAGGGAGAGGGAAAAGGCGGCACTGGATCTTTCGAACCTTCAGCAGTTTTTGATGCGTACCGCGGACCGGACCGGCTTTTCGGGTGACGGAGCCGAAAAAGTGGTACGGAATTTTAAAGTGCTCGGATTCCGCGACGCCGCGCTGTATCTTTTCGAAGATCCCGTCATTTACGAAAACGAGCATACCGTCGCGGAAACGGAGAAGATCAATCTTCGCTGCGTGGTAAGAGACGGGGATTTTTACATGATTCCGGAGGAGCGCAGGACCGGGGCTCTGAAAGAGATGTTCCGGAGAGCTGAGCTTTCCTACCGGAACGGAGGTTATCTTGCGGTTCCGGTTTTAAGCGGTGCGTATCTCTACGGTGTTCTCCTGATCGCTCTTACGGACGATTATTATGACCGCGGCGAGATGATCGCCGGAGAGATCGGAAGAGCTCTTTATCTGAACCGGGATCAGGACGGCGGCGGAAGCGGACAGAGGATTTTCGCGGATGGGGCCCCGGTCTACAGGCGGGCTTCGGACAGGGATCCCGTGCTGAATATGCTGAACAAAAAAGCAATCACGGAATATGCGGAAAGTGTGTGCCGGACCGGCAATCCCGTCGCCTATATCGCGATCCTTGATCTGGACCGGTTTAAGCTTGCAAACGCGATCCTCGGTAACGACTTCGGAGACAGCGTCCTTTCCGGCATGACGGATATCATAAACCGTGCGGTGGGTGTAAGAGGCGTGATCGGCCGGATCGGCGGAGATGAGGTGATGCTGATCACAAAAGGGATCGAGGATCCGGAAGAGATCCGTTCGATCCTCCGGAGGATCCGGCAAAAGATCGAGGAGAAATACAGGAATGTGTCGGAATCAGTTTCCATTACCTGCAGTATCGGCTGTGCGGCCTTTCCGAAGGACGGTGAAAACTTCGCGTCGGTAATGGAAAAAGCGGATCTTATGCTGAATCTCTCGAGAGAAAAGGGTGGAAACCGGTTCGAGATAATGGTATAATTAAACGCTATTTTGTTTATGTGAGAGGTGACCTTATGTCCATAATTTATCATTCCACCCGGTCAAAGGAAATATCCCTGTCCGCTTCGGAGGCGATCCTTCAGGGACTGTCCCCGGACGGAGGTCTTTTTGTACCGGATCGTATCCCGGCTCTTCCGAAATCTCTTGATGAACTGAAAGAACTCGACTACAGGGAACTCGCATTTGAGATCATGAGTCTGTTCTTTGACGACTTTACGAAAGAGGAACTTTCCGGCTGCATCGAACGCGCATATGATTCGAAGTTTGACGATCCGAAGATCGCACCGATTGCCAAAGTCGGAGATGTCTATTATCTTGAACTTTTCCACGGAGCCACCATCGCCTTTAAGGATATGGCTCTTTCGATCCTTCCGCATCTTATGACGACGGCCGCAAAGAAACATAAGATCAAAGATGAGATCGTGATCCTGACAGCCACTTCCGGAGATACCGGAAAGGCCGCGCTTGCCGGCTTTTCGGATGTACCCGGGACAAGGATCATCGTCTTTTATCCGAAGGACGGTGTGAGCAGGGTACAGGAACTTCAGATGATCACTCAGAAGGGCGACAACACGGCGGTAGTAGGGATCCGCGGGAATTTCGATGATGCCCAGACCGGCGTAAAGGCCATGTTCCATGACGAAGAACTCCTGAAGGAGCTTTCCGATAAGGGCTTTCGTTTTTCTTCCGCGAATTCGATTAATATCGGACGGCTTGTTCCGCAGATCGTCTATTATATCTACGCTTATTGTACCCTTCTTAAGGAAGGCGAGATCAGTGCCGGAGAAAAGGTGAATTTCACGGTGCCCACCGGTAATTTCGGAAACATCCTCGCCGCGTATTACGCGGGCAGGATGGGGCTTCCCGTCGGGAAACTGATCTGCGCATCCAATGAGAACAAGGTGCTTTATGACTTTTTTCAAACAGGCACTTATGACCGCAACAGGGAGTTCTTCCTTACGAGCTCGCCTTCCATGGACATCCTCATCTCAAGCAATCTTGAGCGGTTGATCCATGTGATAACGGGAGAAGATCCGGATGCGGTCCGGAAGCTTATGGAGGAGCTTTCCTCTAAGGGATCATATACGGTGACACCGGCGATGAGAGAGAAGCTTGGTCTCTTTTACGGTGGTTATGCTTCGGAGGAAGAATGTGCGGAGGAGATCCGCAGGGTATTTGAGGACACTTCCTATGTCCTGGATCCGCATACGGCGGTGGCTTCTTCCGTATTGCGCTCTTACCGGAAGGAAACGGGCGACAATACGCCGACCGTGATCGCGTCCACGGCCAGTCCTTATAAATTCACAAAAAACGTGATGAAAGCCATGGGCGAAGACTGTGAAGACAAAGATGATTTCGAACTGATGGAGGAACTTTCCCGAAAGTCTCTTATTCCGGTGCCGGATGCGGTAAGAGGCTTAAAGGATGCACCGATACGTCATACGAGAGTCTGTGACAGAGACGCCATGAGAGCGGAGGTCGGGGATATTCTCGGACTTTCCAGATAAGGAGACTTATGAAACACATTCTGATGGTTGATGATGTGGCCACGAATCTGATCCTGGCTTCCGAGGTACTTCGGGATCACTATGAGATATCTTCCGCGAAGTCCGGAAAGCAGGCGCTTCTCATGCTGAATGAGATCACGCCGGACCTTATCATGCTGGATGTGAATATGCCCCAGATGGACGGATTCGAAGTATTTGAAAAGATCCAGAAAAACCCGGTCTGGGCAGATATCCCCGTAGTGTTCCTTACCGCGGAGACGGATATCACGAAAGAGGTTCAGGGGCTTTCCATGGGTGCCGTGGAATTCCTGCATAAGCCGTTTGATCCGGATGTTTTAAAAACAAGGATCGACAAGATTCTTTCGATGAAGGACCAGCAGAAAGAGCTGAAGAGCGCGGCGGGAAAGGATGAGCTTACGAGCCTTTCCACGAGAAAATCACTCGAAGCCTATATCGCAAGTGAGCCTGCAGACAAGAGAGGATATTTCCTGATCCTCGATCTGGATAATTTCAAAGAGATCAACGATGCCTACGGACATGTGGTGGGTGATTCCGTTCTGGTAAGACTGTCACGCGTCTTTGAACAGACCGTAAGGGAAGCGGACAGGGTATGCCGCCTCGGAGGCGATGAGTTCGGGCTGTATCTTAACGGCGATATGGAACCGGAACAGGTGAAGAATGTTGTAAGACTGCTGATCGCTTCGACGGAGTTCGAGATCGGAGATCTTCTTTCCGAATACAGTGATTACCGGATCTCCCTTTCGGTGGGGATCGCGGTCAAGCCTTCCGACGGCGAGGACTTCATGACGCTTTACGCCAACGCGGACAAAGCGCTGTATTTTGTGAAACAGAACGGCAAGAGAGGCTATCATTTCTTTGACAGCATGGCTACTCCCGAGGAGATCGAAGAGGAGAACAATACGATCAACCTCCTTCAGCTTAAGCGACTGATCAGTGAGCAGGAAGAGTCTCAGGGTGCCTATAAGGTGGAATATGACGGCTTTAAAAAGATCTACCGTTTTGTGGCAAGATCCATCGACCGGAAGAACCAGGAGGTCCAGATCGTGCTGTTTACGCTGGAGAAAGCCTCCGGCCCCATCGTCGATTCCGACGCCCGATACGTGGATATGCTGGGCGACAGCATCCAGAATCATCTTCGCAGGGGCGATGTTGCCACCCGCTGCGGCGAATGCCAGTATGTCGTGATCCTGATGGATGCCAGTCCGGCCAACGGACGAAAAGTGGCGAACCGGATCGCCGATATGTTTGAACGCGCTCTGGGGAATCCGGAAATCCGTCTTCATTATGAACTGCAGACGGTGACCAACGGATCCGCCGGGCAGTTGTAAAAGGGATTTCAGTAAAAGAGTAAGCATTAAAGGAGGAACCTATGGACGCGTCCTATTTTTC
>JAILLW010000073.1 GCA_024692955.1 Lachnospiraceae bacterium
TATAAAGATCCCCCGTCTTTCTGTCCGGAGTGAGCCGGTCCGTTTCCTTTTTCAGTCTCTCATGAACTTCATCATAGAGGCCCATATCCGCTGTCTGGTCGGACACATTGCCGATCTTCGCATTGATCCCCGCGGTCACGCCGGTGCCACAGTCCTGTTGCGCGATAAAGACCGTCCTCATAAAGGAATCGATGTCGATCCCGAACAGTTCTTCTCCGATGTTTTCCGAAAAGTCGCTGCTTTTCAGGTTCGTTCTGTCATCATACAGTTCGAAGAGATCGTCCGATGCTTTTTTCTCTCCGAAGGATCTTTCGATGCGATATCTTTTTCCTCCGGCTTCAAAGACCAGGCTTCCGCCGTAGGTTCCCATCTGCCAGGGTCTGAATTTCTTTCGCTCATTCTCGATCTCGCTTCTCTTGTTCTCACCGAGAAAGCCGTAAAACATCACCCTGATAAATGTGGCAAGGGTGCTTTTTCCCCATCCGTTCTCCTTGTGGATCACGGCACAGCCTTCCCTGAATCCGAAGTCCCGGTCCTGCAGTTTCCCGAAGTTTCCGATGTGGCAGCTTATGATCTTCATAATTCAAAATCCTCTTTGTCAAACGCCTGAAAGCCGCAACGGATGATCAGTGCCTTTTCTTCTTCATCAAGGTTCTCATCTCCCTGCACGATCCGTACGAATTCACCCTTAAGGGAAGCGTCCAGCGCATAATCGTTGTAATCGATCCGGATCTTTGTTTTGTCCTGGATCTTTCCGAAATAGAAGCTGTCCGTCAGGACCCTGCCGAGATAATCCGTATTCTTTTCGCAGTCGACATCGATCTCCCCTTCCAGGATCACTTTTATCATATCTTTGGCATCACAGTTCTGCCTTTCAATAGCCTCGTCCATACAATGTCTGATCTCGGGCGTTGTCCGGCAGCCGGATATGTCTGCGTGCACTTCATGAAGATTCCTTTTCGCGAAAGGGATGAACTCCGTCCGGTATGTCTGATCATTCTCATTCACATCGATCAGGACAAATCCGTGTTCTCCGCATTCATCAAAGCCCCTGCCCTCCAGGCAGCCGCAATAGCAGTATTTCCCCCTCGGAGGAAGTTCTCCCTCCTGATATTCATGCACGTGTCCGAGAGCAAGGTAATCGATATTCCGGTTCCTTAATTCATTCAGGCTGATCGTTTCGGCATCATTTTCGTTCTTATAAGCGCTTATCTGCCCGTGCATTGTAACGATATTGAAGTCCCGAGGGTCAAGGATCAGAGAAGAATAAAGAGCCCCCGTATCCGATCCGTCCGGTTCGATCCCCGAGATCGTAACGTTTCGGTCGCCCAGCGTGCTCAGCTTATACTGCTTCCAGTTCCGGTCGAACAGGAACAGATTGTCCGGGATCTCCGGGATCGCCTCCAGAAACCGTTCGCTTCCGCCGTGATTTCCCCGGATGTAATAAAATGCGATATCTTCATGGGAAGTTATCGCATCGATCACACTGTTTCTGGTGGTGGCAGTGATCGTCGTCGTATCGAAAAGGTCCCCGGCAATGATGATGCCGGACACCCCGTTATCCTCAGCGTAATCGATCATTCTGAGAAAGGTTCCCAGGATCTCAAACTTTCGTTCTTTTGCCTTCGCCTTGTCAAGATTCGATGTCATCTTCGAATCAAGATGTATGTCCGCGCAATGGATCAGTTTCATTTCCCCTCCAGTTCTTCCATCGTCAGGATTCTGCTTTTTCCCCCCTGGCTGCCTTCAACAGTTTTAATTCCTTCTCCAGTTCTGTGATCTTTTTTCAGCTTCCGCGGCCCGTCTTTCTGCCTCTTTTACACGTTCTCGTTCTTCTTCGATCGCTTCCTGTATGATGATCCGCTCTTTCATATACTGTGTTCTCCATTTTTCATTCCTGCGGCCTTTAGCACTGCTTCATTAATTCGGACCGTCAGTTCGCTTTTTGCCACTCCCGTCTGAATGTATCTATACAGATCCCTCAGTTCATCCGGAATGAAAACCGGCTACTTCAATGCCTCCATTGCCAGATCCACAGTATCCTCATCGGCGCCTTCCGCAATCAGCTCTTCCCTGCTCTTCCCCGACCGGATTTTTCTGATCAGGCTCACCACTGAGTTAGCCCCCTCAGTTCTGCCTGCCTCCCAGCCTTCAGTTCTGCCTGCCTCCCAGCCTTCTTTTCTTCCATCCTCTATCATTTCTTTAATCGCTACACACATATCGATCTCATCCTCCTGTTCTTTCATCGGAATCCGGGCCGAAGTAAATGTATTGATCATATTGACCGTATCCCTGTCCACCTTTTTGTATTCTTCTTTCCGCTCAATTATATCATACAGCTTCTCTTTGTCGGTTGAATACTTGATGAATTCCAAGACCACCCCGAGTTTACTCGAAAACTTTGCAAAGTCTTCTACATCCGCTGCAGAAATAAGATTCAATTTATAATCTTCCACATAATCAAGAATGTCGTCATCCGTATGTGCAAGCATTTCATGCAATGACTTCGGCGCATCCCACTTTTTCGTATCCAGACATATGCAGAGCGTTATGACAGGCAATATCTTTTCCCCTTTCATAAAACGATCCTGCAGATCCCCCTCAAATCGCTCTTTGATTGCTTTTTCGGAACGTTTTCTTTCAATCTGGGCTATATAATTCATCGCATCATATATAAGGTTCCTGACCGGCATTGTATAATGCACTTTTGACTGCGCTTCAATTCCCAAAAGAATCAGAATTGCTCCCTGTGTTGTTCGAATTGTGCATGATTTCAGGATGTCGCGCATTCTTTCATCTGTGAAGAGTTTTTTATTATGGCTAAATACCATGAGTTCTTCTGGGCTCTTCTCTTCAAGATCTTCCGGATGCAATACCTGCCTTCCCTGATAAAGAAAGTAATTAAATGCATCCGCAAACACTTCATTTTTCGAGAGATACTGTTTAGCGATATGATCTTTCTTTCCCACTTGCGATATAACCTCCTCAAGAACACTTTGATTTCCAATACATCGCTCGACCGGTCGATGTGACTTGGGTAAGTAAAAGGAGTGTAGCAAAGTGGGGATTCCCTTTCAAGGTATTTCCGCCAAAAACTGCTCTTTTTTGATGTAGAAAATTCTGGAAGCTCTGCAGCTTTCATTTCCAGATATGGTAGTATGGATTGTTTTACAATCCGCATAATTCGTCTGTAAACCACAAGATTCTGTATTGTGCAAGATTACCTGACTTTCTCAACGGGCTCCGCCCAATGCGCTTCATGCCTCAGTTCCTACCTTATCAAGGCAACTCCTTAATTCTATTTTGAAAGGTATTGCCGATCTATTTAAGCGGCAACCCCCTGGAGTCAGTAAAGCTTCCTGCTGCTATTCTGCATATGTCCACAATCCACCCAATTCCAAATAGGCCAGCTGTAAAAAGGTAAAGAATCCCCATATTACATTGCAGATCTATGATTGAGTATTTACTAACTATCTCCAACATAGGTTCGTTTCATTCCGCGCAAGCATACATTCTGCGAAAGATCATCAGATCCGTTATTAACGCCCCGTCTAATCCCCTCCCAATCCTCATCACTCATAAAAAAGCAAAAAACCCAGATCGGTATAAACCAATTAGCCGCTTCGTCAGTCAATGCCCGAATGACGGTGACCAAAACAATATGCGCAATGTAAAAGTTTTTACTTTTCATTGCTCCACAAATTCCTTTCGTTATAGCAACGCACAAACATATCAAAGGCATCAGCCCATAATTCTTATGAAATGTCAAAAAAGTATTATGAAGATGGATAAATCCTCTATCAAGCTTATAATCGGAAGTTATATTTGCTCCAAATACAATATTCTTCAGATAGTTATCCTTTATATGCTGAAAATACCTGTTCCATATCCAGAATCTTCCATGCTCTTCATGGACAATGCTACTAGCGGCTACATACACCCCGCCAGCTCTGAAAACTACAAATGCAACTATTGCCATCAAGAGTAGAAATGCTTTTGTCCAAACAATCCGATCACCATTTTTGTTAATTATCATGTAGCCCAGCATCAGCACAGAAAATGACAGTATGTTCCCAGTGCCGCTACTCAAGAGTGCCACAAGAAAGCAAAGAAATATTAGCACAAAATTGGGAGCTTTACGAACGTACTGACGATGTATCACGTCGATAAAAACAAGTAACAGCATATGAATCGTTGCTGTGTTAGTTCCAAGTAGTCTTGAAACTGTACGATACTCCGAATCGATCGGATATTTGTAAAACAATGTCAGTAATCTGATACAAAGAAAAATCAGCACACCGACAGCTATCCTGTCAGGTGTTTTCAACTCTTTTCTGAAATAGTAGAGAGATATTCCAAACCCTACAGAGATCAGTAGCAATACGATATCAACCACTTCGTTGTTCCGATTGATGAGAATGCTCGGTAAGGAAATTGCAATACTCATAAATGCCCATTTAGTCTTCAATGATTTCCATATTTTATACATAGCAATCAATGAGAATAACATAACTCCAAGAAACGACCAGGCAGCCGTTGTAGTGCGATAATCCAAATCAAATATGTACCTTATATTCATGCACATAAAATAAAAGAGCATTAGTGCAAATAAGATCACATCTCTGGCTCTATAGTGTTTTTCCCGTACGCCTGAAGTATAGTTCATTTCTGATCCTTCTCTTTTAATCTCTCAAGCTCGAAATTCAGTTCTTCAATAGTCTTTGGTATATGAATAAATCTTCCCCCATCTTTCATACGTATGTTTTCAATCAACGTATATACTGGTGCCCAATTCTTTTCCATTTTGAATATTTCGTACAAAAAGAACACATGAATATTCTTGTCAAAGACGAAATGGAAATTAATTGCCGCTGAAGAACAGACTGTAAAAACAATCTTGATAGACGACAATTCCACATTCATCAAGACCAATTCCATAGGTTTGTCAGGATATAATATCGAAACCATCTTATCATCATATTTCTTATCATCAGAAATTGGGTGTTTCTTAATTATCAAGTCTTCTCTTCCTAACACCCCAATTAATTCCGACAAAAGCCTCTCCTGAACCTGTTCTTTCCCCTCATCGTAAAAATTCTGATCAAAATACAAAAACTTCTTTTGTCCAAGCGTTCTCCAGTTTTCCACATCGCTATTCCCAATATTAAAAATGCAATTTACCGTTTCCCTGATTCCTTTTAAGGATCCCGCTTTTTCGATCTTCTTTACCTGCACACCATCGCGAATGTTTAAAGCATATTGTGGCTCATGAACAAATAGTTCATCATTTTCATCCAGGTAATAATGCCCATAAACGACCTTAGAATACCATCTCCGCCAGATCTGCTTTTTGGCATACATGTAGTATTCAAATATGCCTTCTTCATACAATGAAAGCCTTAGCGAAGCGTTTTTTTTCAGAAAATGGTAGTATACAGCCACACCCGCCATCGAAGGACCGGCCAAATATAGCCTGTCATATTTTTTGAAACTATTAGGGAGTTCTTGGCGCATCCTCTTAACAACTGACAAATCCTTGATCGCTTTGGCAACCTTAGCAACGTTGGTTTGGGAAGTATTCATTACATATTTGTATAAAAACACGTCATTTACGATAGCAAGGCTTTCAATCCTATCAACTATCTGATCATCCGTTCGGTTTTGATCCAGACACAGGAGGATATCAGATTCTTTGCCTTCCTCTCGCATTTTCATAATGCATAATGCATTAAATAATTGATATTCCGTTTCGCATATATAGAGAACCATTCTATTTTGCGCCCACCTTTCAAAGGCCAAAAATCATTGATAAAGAAAGCTGTTTTCTTTTTGTCTACTGTAAAGATCATATAGTTTCAGTTTTGCAATACAGGCACAGAGAGCCGGCAGATCGAAACCACCTTTCGCCGGATTATCTCTAATTGATATGTTTAGCTTACCGACAAGATCCATAGATTGAAGCGATTTGATGCAAGCATCAAACAGTCTGCCGTTTTCAGATTTTTCCGGAAATAGTTTCTTTTCAAAATATCTAAGATACACCCTATCATATATAGGGGTTCGATAAATAGTGTCTCGTATCATAAACATCACTTTTTTCTTAACCGGATAACGCAGTTTCAGTGACGATTTATCAAGCAGCATTAAATTATTATGGGAAAACACTGGAAGATCAAGCAATTCCTTATGTACATTATATATGTACCTGAGCGAAACTGCATCGTCTTCCTTGTAGTCGCAAGGAATTGCAGAAATTATATCCCATAATGGCTTAGTATACATTAACGGAATACTGTAATAATACTGATTAAAGAAATTGTTCAAGCCCATTCCCATATCTAAGCGACTATAGTTAAACAGAATAGTCGCTTCATCTATTGATAAATCTGATTTGTCCATTGTAGCCGTCAACCGTTTTAAGTCGTCATAAGCAAGTTGAAAAACATCCGGCATTGACAAAACCTTGGTAAATATCCCATTTCTAAAACAAGCATTCGCTATTAGATTTTCTACGGAGTAATTCTTTCCAAACGACTTTACGATTGCATTCTCCATGCGAAGGATATCTGGGTCATATCCCATTTCTATTTCGTCGACACCCAAGTTTGCAATTTCTTCGGCCATGTGGAGCCACTTCGAATTGTGTGCATAAATCGAAGCATATTCACCAAATCGATTGCATTCATTCAAATCAAGCTTTTCAATGCATTTTTCAAAGGATTCAGACACATCGAACAATCTCGATTCAAGGTTAAATTTTTTTGCCAATCCGACATTAATCTCCCAATCCTTTGAAGTTCCATTGGTAATGCTGTCCAATCCTTTCCAATAAGCGAGCATTGTATCATTTCCGTTATGCAGATCAATAGCAAGTTTTAACCTGCTATCCAATCCTCCGGTTGCAAAAAGGAGTTTCTTTTTGCTTGATCTGGAAAACGCTTTAGAAATGTATAGTGATTTCTCTATTAGGCACGAAACAGCTTCGTCAGTATTCCTGAATTTATATGTCGATGAATTGACATTCATATCCTCGATTCTTGCCATCCCATTCCTAATACAAATACAAGAATCTTCCAAAAGACGGCATACTCCTGTAAACGGAGTCTCTTTATCGCAAAGCCCTGTCTTAGCAAGTTGCAGGACCAGAATATTATTGTTTATTTCCGCTGTTATCTCCCTTGCTATGTGATAGTACGTATTAGTGATAAGAAACTTTCCATTCCCTATGAAGTAATAAAGCGCATAAGTATGTGTTCCATCCACAAATACATATGCCACATCTCTATCTTTTATAACACAGGCAAATGTTCCAATCAGATTATTACGTATATACTGAAGTTCGATTCCTAAGCCAAAAAAATCATCCGCAAGAAGGCGTAATGCTTCCCCTCCTACCTGCCCGTTGTATACCCAACTACCGACACATATGACAGTTCTTTCCCCATCAGTATAAACATTTTCATTACTGACATACTGTTTTTTATATGCAGTTACTCCATTTTGTGAATAAGATGAATGAAAGCCTGCGTCTTCAAAGCATGTTTTCAAATCACTTTCCCAACGAGTATCGTTAGTAATTAGAATCTTCCCCATATACTAATCTCTCCATTGCGGATGTTTGATAAAGATCTTAACAATTTCTCTCACTTCAGATTTCATAACTATACAAACTATTGCCTCTGCCCCCAGCATCAGGCAAGTACAAAAGCAGATATTTTTAAGAACCGATATGCTCCCTTTCAAGATCGATCCGCTCAATATCAAAGTTGACGAAATGATGATCAACCATATAACTTCCGTCACAGTTTTTTTTGCATAAATAGACTTGTTATGCTTCCGAAGCAAAACCGCCATTAACAATGCGGATACTCCATTAGCAATAGAAGTAGCCAATGCTATACCCATGATGCCAAAACATCGGCTTAGGATGAGATCCAAAGTAATATTAACCATAACAGATATAACACCAACCTTTACAGGAGTTTTTGTATCCTCATAGGCATAGAATACTCTGTTGGAAATATCTCGGATAGCCAGCATTGGTAACCCAAAAACATAGCCAGCGAGTGCTCCTGCTGTCAAATTTAATGATTCCCTTCCGAAATTTCCTCTCATATACAGTAGTCGGATAACAGTATCTCCATGTGTTACTGCTAAAGTAGTAATAGGACATAGAATATAAAGAGTAGCCAACAGTGTAATCCGGATCTTACGATTTACTATTTCTGCATCATGCACGCGGTGAAGATCGGTTACTATTTCCGGAAAGAGCGCGGTTGACACATTTTGTATTATTACATTCTCAAAAAAGAGATATATGAATCCCGCATATGACAACGCGGATATTGCTCCAACTGTAACAGTCGATGCGATTGACTTATCTACAATGAGATTTATTTGATGGGCGGCCATGCCAATCGTCAGCGGTGCAACCATTGCAACCATTCTTCTCATTTCCGGTCCAAACCTAATGCCACTTATTCGAAGACTAATATCCTTCTTGGCACTGATAAGCAAAAAACAACTATTCAGAAAAGCTCCAGCAACATAGGAAAGCATAAGAGCTTTTATTCCCACTCTTGCAGACAGTAGAACAGCAAATATTATATTGGAAACACTATTAATCGTACCTACAATCTTAACGGGAGTGAATCTTTTTTCAGCATGTAAAACAGCACTAAGAAGAGCTATTATTCCCTGAAGAGGGAATGCCAAAGATAGAAATCTCAACATTCTGATCAGCATATCTCCAGATCCGAACGATTGCTCAGGCATTAATAATCGGGATATCGGAATCGCAAAAATGCAGCAAGTAATTGCAATTAGCGCAGTTTCCAAAACTACGAGGGAAAGCAGCTCTGACAAAAACTTATTTCTCGGTTCCTTCTCATTTGAGATATAAATATTTACAACGCCAACAGTTAACCCCGATAAAAGTATTGACGAGATGCTATCAATAAAGCCGGATGCTGTATAGAAAACATCCGTACTGCCTGAAGTCCCATAATAATATGCAAGAACAGCTCGGCTAAAAAAACCAATAAGTTTTAAACCAACTGTGAGAAAAACAAGCGTTGTAATATTTTGGAATAGCGTTTTATTCTCTTTCATACGCTTTGATTTCCCAATTATCAGCCAAGCTTCTTAAGAAAAACGGAATTAGCCGCATCTGCCTTCTGATTCTGAAACATGTAAAATCCTGAAACAGCCTATAGACCCATTCCAAGCCATGGTGTATGAAAAACGCCGGTGCCCTCTTCTTAGCCCCAGACCAAAAGTCAATTCCGCCTCCATTGCCAAATACAATTCGACAATCTAATTCTTTTTTATGTTTATTTATCCATAATTCCTGTTTAGGACAGCCCAGACAAACTATCAAAATATCTGGTTGCGATTGATTTATAGTCTTAACTATCTCATCATCATCCAAATCAGTAAAACCGTTCAATCTTCCGACCACTTTCACATTATTGCCTGACGTCTCAATTCTATATGTGGCCAGTTTATTGTTTTCCTCATGCGCTCCAAACAAAAAAACTCTGACAACCGAATCATCCGAAAGATACTCGAAAAAATCAGTTCCCGGAAATCTGTTTTTAACAGTATAGTTTCCCTTTTCATAATGATTGATTGCTTTGATCAATCCTATACCATCAGCAAAATTATACTTCGTTTGATTTAGATAATTCAGCAACTCCTCATTGTGTCGAGCCTCCATAAAAATCTCCGGATTAATGAATGAAAGTGTTGAAGCATCAGAAGCAGACAATAATTCTTCTATACAGGATTGAATTTCCTGTAACGAATCCGGTATATCGACTGGAATTCCTTGAAATAAGTAACTGTTCATCCGAATGATAACTCTTATTGGCACATCATTATGTCTGCTTGGAAAGTATCGGAAATACTACTCCATCCTACCACCTCCCCGCCAACATTTCAATAACATTTGTTACGAAATATGAAAACCATACAAAAAGCCCCTCCCCGGAATTGTCCGGAGACGGGCTTATTCTTGCTCTTCCTGCGCTCAAAACATCAAAGCTGCATCTCTACGTATACTTCGGGCGCGACTTCGCTTTGATCTTGAAGCTTACTTTCGTGGTGCCGGCGTAAGGGCCTTTGGCCTTGATCAGGATCTTGCCGGTGCCCTTTTTGATATTGTTGCTGTAGCCTGTAATAACTTCGTGCCTCAGATCAGTTCCTGAATCATCAGATCCGTCAGGATCTCATAATATCCGTCTTCCCGGTATTCACCGCTCTCAAGTGTCTGGGAACGGTATTCCGTCCTTCCCTGTACGGGATCATACACGAGAAATCCGAAGGACAGTTCAAGATCTTCCGGCTCTTCTTCCCCCAGTTCTTCGGCCATCCTTCCGATGTGAAGTATGAAAGCCTCACCGCTCTCATCCACCGGCACGTAAAAGAAGTGAAGAACCCGCCCCTCTTTTTCTCCGAGTACATACGGAACCTCATCCCCGTTAAGGCAGAGTCTGCAATCAAAGCCGATCCTTTCAAGGATGTCCGTAAGTCCGTTGAGCCGCACCGTAAGCATCGCGGTAAAGTCCGTCATTCCCACCTGTTCATTTGCCATATCTTTATCCTCCTCCGTTATTTTTCAATGTGATATTGCTGAGCCATATTCAGGAAATCCCTGAGCTCCATATGAAATACCCCGTTCGTGTCCGTATGTTCCTTCCTTAATCTGACCTTCGTCCCGTTTACGGTATATTCACGGAGTTCTTCTTCCGAGTCCTTTGTATTGGACTTGAGCTTGGCTCTTGCATCCTTTCCGTACATCCTGACTTTGTCTCCCCACGGATTCCGAAGCATCACGAAGAGTCTTTCCCGTCCGTTTTCCTTAAGCCTTCTTACGCCGAGAAAAGCATATTCATGTTTCGAATACATCCCGTCGGATTCACTCTCGGACACATTCCTGTTCTCTTCCGTTCTCCGTGCGAATTTATGGCTCTGACGGACATGCACGGATACAAACTTCTTTTGTTTGTCCGCGTTTTCAAGTCTCCGGAAAACCTCGATCTCCGCCTTCGAATAGGCCCCCTCACCGGTCAGGGAATGATCCACCTGAACGATCCGGTTGTCCTGCTTGACAAGTTTTCTAAGGCTTTTGATGTAGTTCAGAAAGCCTTCTTTTTTATCCTTTTCCGTCACTCCTTCGGCGGGATAGTCATCCAGCGTCATTTTCTTGTCCTTAAGACGTTCTTCCGCCTCATCGAGCGCATCCATGTATTCCGAATAGGTTTTGACTCTGGTCCTGGTGAAAACGCGGTCGACCCATTCTTTGATCTTCCCGTCATAGTATCTGTGCAGCGCAGGAACATCTTCGGGGTTCATCTTTTCGCGTGCGCTTTTCGCGAGGGAGTCCAGCGAAACCGCTGCTTTGTGAAAGCCCGTAAGATCTATCTCCGCTGACATCTTTTTCCCCGTAAAGAAGGAAATGAAGTCTTCCGCCTTTCCGCCGGCATCCAGCGCATTGTACGGATTTCCCGTTTTGATCAGAGAGAACATCTCGTCTGTCCGCTTGTCCCTTATATTCTGTATCTGGGACAGTGCCGCGATTCTCTGGTTTCCGTCACAGCCTTTTACCCAGCCGGCAAGAACGATGGCATAGGCCTTTTCCATCATCCTCACCCAAAGAGGCGCTTCATGAGCTCCGACGTCCCGGTTTTTGTCCGCAGCCCGCATGGTTGATTTCCGGACAATGACCGTTTTGGGATTTCCGAAATTCCCGAACCGTACAGCCACACGGTCCCCGAGATCCTTTATGTTCTTCCTGATATAGTCGGGATCCCGCTCCACCAGGATCGCAAGAGCGGACATATAATAGCAATTGCCCACATCCCCCTGACGGATGTCGGCGATACAGGGTTCGTGCAGGAAAAGCGGCTCGTCCTTCCGATCCGTCATACCGGCGATATCACGCATCTTGTGTTGGCGGGAACCGTCAAAAGGCTCCGTGAAAAGATCTTCCCTGTCCGAAAAATCCACCGTGTTCTTGTCGTCCAGATCCACATCAAGCTGCCCCTTCATCATGGTCTCCAGTTTCACGGCCATCTCGCGTATCTTCTTCTCCTTTGAGGCTTTCAGCCTGTCAAAATTCTGATAGATCAGGAGTCCGCTCTGACTTTCCTTTTCACTCAGCTCCCTGATCTCTTTTCTCCATTCTCCTTTTAAGGGCTCGCTTTTGGCCCAGTCCCTTATCATCTCGTATTCTTCCCGGACATCTTTGTCAAAGGAGGTAAGATCATTCGGGATCTCTTTCAGAATGCTTTCCCTGCTCCGGATGGAAAGAGTCGCCGAATTTCCGAAGCTGCTGTCTCCCCGGAAACTGTATTTTTCATCAAGAAAAAGGGTGTACCCCGCTCCTTCCCGAAGCTGCGCCTTTTCGACCGGTTTCCGCTTGTTTTCCTTCTGCGGCCTCTGTCTCTCTTTATCAGTCACCCGTTCCTTTTCCCTGCGGATAAGGGTAAGCACCGAGTCCGCCTTTCCGTCCGATTCACCGCTTTCAATACGGTCTTTCACCCTGTCAAGCGTCGCAAGCTCATCGGTAAGTCTCGTCAGATTCTCCTTTACCAGGCCATAGCGCCGGTTCGACTTGTCCTTTTTCGGATTGTTCACGTAAAAGTTGCAGGCATCGATCGCGTCATTATAAAGCTTTATGACCCCGTCAAGTTCTTCCGCGGTATAAACCTTTTCCATTCCCTGCGGCATAACGGCAGCGCCTAAAAGCCGCATGGTCTTCTTGACAAGATCCATATCCTTGCTGTCACTCCAGAAAACCCTCTTGCTCCTCAGGAGTTCTCCGTAGCTTTGCGGCATATTGGCCTGTACCCTGTCCAGCAATTCGTCGATGGAAAGCTCCTTCTTTTTTCCGCCAAGGATCTCCCTTTCTTCGGAAAGAGCCTCCGGCTGCTTAAAGTCTTTGCTTTCCAGGAGCGAATCCTGCTTTTCCTTCTCACGAAAAACATCGATATTCGTCGTGAGTCGCTGCTCATGTTCATGCATAAGTCATTCTCCCTTTATCAAGTATATAGTAGTTTCCTTCGTATCGGGAAAAGCCAAGCTTTTCAAGTACTCTTACGGATGCCGCATTTCTTTCATCCGCTCTCGCGAAGAAGCGGTCATGCCCGAGGGTTTCGATCCCGTATCGAAGAACCGCTCTGCAGACTTCCGTACAGTATCCCCGGCCCCAAAGATCCTCCGCGATGCAGAAGCCCAGTTCATCACAGGTCTCCTCAAACATCCAGTCATAGGGAAAACGCTCCCTGTTCGTATCCATTCTGTGTTCGAGGCCCGCTTCACCGATCAGCCGGTCCGTAGTCCTGTCAAATACCGCCCACATTCCGTAGCCGTATTTCCCGTAAATCTCTTCGATATAACGCCTCTGATACTCATTCTCCGCGTCAGGCTCATAAAGGGGCTCGATAAAATCCGTCATATGGGGCCCGCTGTAGAGCAGGATCCTTTCCGGCAGATCCGAAACCAGGATCTCTCTCAGATAGCAGCGTTCGGTTTTAAGTATTATCTCCGGCTTCATCCGAAAGCACCGTCCTTAAGAGAAACGCTTTCGCATCCTCATCCCTTTTCCTGCTCATGCACTCAGTCCGGAGGGAGCCTTTGAACCCCTCCTCCTTCGCGGCATCCTCCACCAGATCGGCAAGGAATTCCAGATCTCCCTTCATCCCGCCGGGACATAGAAGAGCATAGGCGCCCTTCCTGATGTGGATCATGATCCCGTCCTTCGGCATTTCCCCGCGCAGGATCCTTCCTAGTTCTTCCTCATCGTCTTTTGTTTCAAAAAGGACCAGACCGTGAAGCCTGTCTGTCTCCCGGCCGTCGCTTTTCAGGATCCCGTTGAGAAAAGCACGGTTGTAGTATCCGCTCATCTCATCTTCGAACCTCCGGCTGTTCATCAGCGAAAAGTAAAGAAGCAGGAGTCCGACTGCTACCCCGATCACGTCGGCCGGATAACCCGTAAGGAGGCTTATCACCCTTCCTCCGACCATCGGCACGCAGGCCGGAGCGACCTCAAACAGACGGTTTTTGGAATGCTCCCTGTCATACTGAATAATAAGTACCGCCGGTAACAGCATATAGAGAAATTCCAGAAACACCATCAGACCGTAAAGCCATGTCTTATGAAGGCCCTCCTGGCTTACGGAAAACAGAATCCCGGTGAAAAGATTGATGAATAGAAAAAGCACGAAAAGAAGGACCGGAATATAGAGCCCCCGGTATCTTCTCCGAAGCTGATCCGGACTCTCATACAGCTTATAATCCGCATACATGATCCATTGATAGGCAAGATGAAGATATGCAATCTCCAGAAGTGTCAGCAAAATGAGTTCCGCCGTCCGGGACCACGAAAAGCCCCGTGTGACAAGTACCCGGCATACGGCGTCGAAAACCGCGATCAGTATCGCGTTGACGCAAAGGCCAAGAAACAGCCCTGCCCCGTTCTTATCCCTGATCTGCTTCCGGTCCGGCAGAATCAGCAGGCCGAAAACGAGGAGAAATGCCATCGCGTCCAGGCAGATTGAAGTCTTGGAAAAACCGTCAAGCGTCATATCCGTCTATCCCTCCTTACGCTCCCCGTAAAGGACCGTTCTGCCCTTCTTACCCGGAAAAAGTTTATTGGTTATGGCCTGTACGGCCTCGTTATGGCGTCTCAGGATCACAACCGTGTCTTCCGGATATTTCTCCCCTGCCGCGCGGATTGAATGAATGATCAGACGGAGGTTATTGATCTGGGAATCCCCGCCTGCGGAAAACAGAAGATCCACCGACAGCCGGTGCGAAGGAAGCTGGTGCACAAGGAGCATGCCGTTCGCCGTTCCGTCCGTAAGCAGTACGCTCGAAACATCCCCGTCAAACCATTCCACCGGGAGATGACCGAGATCCTCCAGAAGGCCTTTCCTGCCGTTCAGCATGCAGCATCCGATCCCGCGCTTAAACTGTCTTGCTCCGATCTCGCTTAAATGCTGAATGAAATCCGGCACCTTCATGGAAAGGAAAGGAAACTTCATAAGTTCTCCCACCGTAACCGTGATCTCCCTGCTTTCCCGAAGTTCCGTCTCAAATCCGGCTTCCGCAAGGGCTTCTTTGTTCCCCGGGTCCGTCTCGATCGTGCTCTTTACGACACCGGCTTCCGTTACTTCGTTTTCGTATTCGGAAAAAAGGTCGCTTCCGCTCCCGTCAAGGCCGATCCACCGGATCTCGGAAAGCCCCCGGCCTTCCCTGTCCTTAAGCTCATATATGAGATAGGAGGTATGCGGCCCCCTCTCTTCAAGGAGTCCGCGAAAAGCAGGCCTCGGCAGATCCCGGACGGCATCCGCCGGAAGGATCTTCTGATAGTCCATCAGGTTGCCGGCCGTGATCCTCTTCGTAAAGATCTCTCTCAAGCCTTCATTCTCATCCTCATCCCATCTTATGCCGTACCGGATATCAAGAGGGTCTTCAAGTTCATAACGAAATACCGGTCTGCCGCTCCGGATCTCCCGGATCCGGGGCATTTTCCGGCAGATATTCAGCTGAAACGGAACCTTTTTGCACTCCTTAAGCCAGAATACTTCGGCATTCCCGATCAGATCTTCTTCGAGCCGTTCTTCCGTCCCCGCATTTTCCGAAAGTTCCTTTTTCGCGAAGATTGCCGCCCCCGCTTTTCCGGGTTTTTCCGGAAGTGCGCTTCCGAGGAACTTCGTCACGCTCTCCCCGCCGCAGATGTAGGTGATCCCGGGAAACTCTTTTGCTCCTCCCGATACGACAAGGGCCGCCAGCATTCCCTGCAGCGCCATGCGTTCAAAATCGGCGTTTCCCTCCCGAAAGGAAAGAAGAAAATCGATGTGAACTCCCTCCTCCGATTCGGAAACAAGGATCACGGATCTTATTTCGTTTTTCGGATCAAAGACCACCCCGCTCATACTCCGGGAAAAGCGGTTCATCTCCCTTTGGCTAAGGTGCAGACGCAAAGCGGAAAGTGAGCTGAAAAGTTCATCCCACCGGTCCATTCCGAGTTCTTCGAAAGCAACAAATTCTCCCCCGGACATCTCCGCTTTCAGGGTGTTTTTGATCATTCCGGAAGAAAGGAGCTTTTTCGTGTCAATCCTGAGAACGGAGTCGCTCTCAATGACTTCGAATCCTTCCTTTTCAAAAAACTCCGGCATCCCCTGGATCCCGGAAGAAAAATCCGCCTCGAGGCTTCGGATGCCGCGCGAAATAAGCTCCGCTTCCGCGGAACATAAAAGTGCGGACCCCACGCCCTGCCGCCTTTTTGAGGAAGGTACGACAATTGAAAGGATCCGGGCTTTCCGATCAGCGATATTCAGGGTGATCGCGGCTTCACACTCTTCTTCGATCCGAAGATATCCGTCTTCGTCCGCTGTGATAAAAAAACGCATCAAAGACTCCGCTCCTACCGGTCAAGCCAGTAAACTCCCTGCTCCATCCCGGGAGAAGACATACTCATATTTACACCCGCCAGTTCTTCTACGGCTTCTTTATCGGGCGGCATAAAAAGATATCCGCTGTCCGTAAAGAGGTCCTTTTCGGGCTGCTTCCTGTCGAGAAAAGCCAGGCTTTTGGCAATCCCGCTCTTTTTCAGGATACTGTGCACTTTGTCGAGCATCCCGCTAGCGGCACCCTGCCTTCTGAAGGCCTCGTCCACATAGACATAGATTACGTTCGATATGAACTCCTCCTCACGCATCCCGATATAAAACTGGGTCATGCCGATCAGATTCATATCCTGATCCACCGCTCCGATCATAAAACAGCCTTTTCGGTCACAGTTATCAAGGACATAGTCCGGAAGGGCGCTTTCAAAAGAAGCGATATCCTCCCTCCTTACGGTATACATTTCATATCTCATCTTCTCATCCTCATCGTTACGAAAAGACTCTCTCTTATATCCGGACAATCCGTCAAAGCATTCCGCTCGGGCTGCAGGAAGACATTCCTGACATTTTACTGAAGAACTGCCGAAGAATCGAATATCGTTCCGCTCCGGGATCTTCCGGTACCGGCGCTCTGCTGGCTTCGTTTTTTCCTCAGGAGACGGGACAGCGTGCTCGCCCAGGGATTTGACTTATGCTGCGCTTTATCCCCATAAACCTCATTCGCCTTTCTCTGAACGGCCTGCCCCAGTTTCGCCCTGATGGAGCCCTGGGCGAGGCGGGGATCGTCTTCCCTTGAAAGGAGCGATTTCGTCATGGCGATTTTGCTGCTTGGATTGCCGCGCAACGCCTGAAGATTCATCATAGATGCACTGAAAGTATCTTCGTCGATCCCGGCATCGGTAAATGCTTTTTGTACACCGAGCATATAATCTCCCAGGGCCGTCCCTTCACCGTTCGTTCCCTCCACGGCCTGACTGTATTTATCCAGGATACCTCCTGTCCTTGCATGCGCCGCGACATCTCCCCGCTCATAGTGTGCTTTTTGCTCCTCGTCTTTCCAGTCAAGGCCCAATTTCCTGTGGTCGGCAGCCTGTTTGTATTCCTTATGATCCATATCCGCCTGAATGATCGCAAGTTCCTCATCTCTCGTAAGATCTCCGACCGCTGACTGTGCCAGATCTCCCGGTTACAGTGCTTTCATGACCCTTGTAAAATTATCCAGTGCTCCTGTATGGTTATCCCTGAAAAGGAAGGAAAGGTCCTGTCCTTTCGCAGTCGCCTCCTGGAACTGCGGAGTAAATGCCTCTATGAACCCCTCCTGTGCCCGGGCCTGCATTTCCGGAGACGTTAATTGTTCAGGCGTAGCCTTTTCCATATCGTTTGCCAGTTCCAGCGATCTGGCGGAATAGTTTTTCTGGTTGTAGTTATAGGAGCCGTCTCCGTTCAGATATACCTTTTTCCCTCCCATCATGGCATAGGATCTGTCCTTGCTTGAGGAATCGTAGTTAGGGCCGCTGATCTCAAGCGAGTTAATATCGCCCATCTCTTCGATCATTTTGGCTTCTCTCTCCTGCTCCGCCTTTTTTTCTTTTCTTTTCCGGAACCAGTCCCGGATTCCCCCCTGCTCTTCTCCGTAGGATACACTCTCCTTCATCCCGGCACCTTCGGAATCGGAGGACTGCTGCATCGTATGCGCCATCTCATGAGCGATGAGACCGTTGGTCTCTGGCGAATGATCGCTTAAGAGTCCCTGCTTCAGATAGATATCCTCACCGCTTGCGATCCCGTCACGCCCCGCGGCGGAAACCTTCGCGTCTGCAGATGCGTCATCATGAAGTTTCACCCGGTCAAGCCGTCCCGAATAAGCCCGTTTCATATCCCTCACCACATCGGATGAGTTCATAAAGCGAAAAGCCACATCATTCGCATCCCTCTCCGCGGATTCATTCATAAGTAAATGTCTTGACATACTAAACTCCCTTCTCCCTATTCTGCTTTATGCAGTCTTTATCGAACATTGAAGATCGGTTTCATTCGGATCCGTCAGCCTCCGAGCCCCGAAGGAAGCGTGAATACCGTCCCGCTGCGGGCTCTTCCGGCCGCTTGAGGAGCGGCAGCCGCTTTTTCTCTCTTCCTCTTCAAAAGGCGGGCGAGTGCGCTCCCGAATTTGCTCTGTTTCGATCTTTCGCTGTCGTTTGTGATCTCATTTGCATCCTTCTGGATCATCTGACCGAGCTGTCCTCTTCCTACCGCCATTGTGCCGATCCTTTCATCATCCGCCGCGGTTATCCTTTGCTCCATATTCCCTGCTTTCGCCACAAATCCTCCCCGCAGCATCGACAGATCCATCATGATGGAACTGAATTTATCATCATCGATCCCCGCATTGGTAAAAGCATCATGCGCACCGAGCAGGAAATTGCCGTAGTCCGTGCCTTCTCCGTCCTTCCCGGTCACATTTTCCGCGGCCAGATCCAGGATCTCGCCTACCTTCGCGTGAGATTCCACGGGGCCTCTCTCATAAGCCTGCCGCGTTTCGTCATCAAGAAACTTCCCATGCCTCTGAAACTGCCTTACGGCACCCTTGTAGTCCCGTTTATCGAGGCCCTGCTTCACAATGGCAAGTTCCTCCTCCCTGCTGAGCCCTCCCAGCACGGACTCCGCCATGTTTTCCGGCTCCATTGCGCTCATCACCGTAGTGAAATTCTTAAGTGCGCCGCTTCCGTTCCCTCTGAAAAGGAAAGCCGGATCCTCGCCCTTTGCGACCGCCTGCCGGAAAAGCGGCGTGTAATAGGAATTGAAATCCTGCTGAGCTCTGGCCTGCATCTCCGGAGATCTCAACTGCTCCGGAGTGGCGGTTTCCAGATCCCTTGCCAGCTCCAGAGACTGTCCGGTATAGTCCCTCTGATTATAACTGTATGTTCCGTCCTTGTTAAAATAAACCTTCTTTCCGCCCATCATGGCATGAGCACCCTGGGGTTCGCTGATCTGCATCCTGTCCATTTTTCTTTTTCGGAACCAGTCCCGGATTCCCCCCTGCTCCTCTCCGAAGGATACGCTCTCCTTCATCCCGGCACCTTCGGAATCAGAGGACTGCTGCATCGTATGCGCCATCTCGTGAGCGATGAGGCCGTTCGTCTCGGGCGAATGATCGCTTAAGAGCCCCTGCTTCAGATAGATATCCTTACCGCTTGCGATCCCGTCACGCCCCGCGGCCGAAACCTTCGCGCCGGCCGATGCGTCATCATGAAGTCTCACCCGGTCAAGCCGTCCCGAATAAGCCCGCTTCATATCCCTCACCACATCGGATGAATTCATAAAGCGAAAAGCCACATCATTCGCTTCCTTTTCTGCCGCTTCGTTCATAAACAGATGTTTCGACATGTCTTCCCCTCCATATTAACCTTCCGGATACAAAACGCCTCTTATCATCATACCCTATTCATCGCCGCAGCGGTACCCGTTCGAATGAACTGTACCCCCCGGGAATGAAAAGCGTTCCCCGGCGGATCCCGGACGCTGATATTATAAGATCTTCAAAAAGTCCGAGAATCCGGTCACATCAAAAATCGCCGAGACATCCTCATTAACATTCCGCACCGTCATATCGCCGTTCATCCCCGCCAGTTGTTTGTGGGTGCTTAAGAACGTACGGAGTCCGGCAGAAGAAACATAATCAAGCCCCTTCAGGTCAAACACCAGATGCTTTACGCCCGGCATCTCTTCCTTCAGCTTCTCGTCAAGCAGAGGCGCCGTCTGCGTATCGAGTTTTCCGTTGAGAAAGAGCGTAAGCGTTTCACCCTTTCTTTCAAGATTGATATCCATTCCGATTCCCTCCTACACTTCAATGGTATACTTCTTATGTACGGTCGATGCGAGAAAAGATTCCGCATCCTCCCCCTTCTTCCGGATTTTTATATCCGTTCTTACTTCGAACGGATCTTCCCCTTCACCATATTCTTCCACCGTCTCAAGGACGATCGATTTCAGAAGATTGAGCGGTGCTTTTTCTCCCGAATCCGAGATCAGGATGAATTTTCCTTCTCCCGCCCGGACGAGTTCCGCCCCTTTCGGCAGTTCCTTTTTCAGGATCTCCGAGAGGACTAACGGATCCTTTCTGGTCTCAAACGTCATGACACTCCGGATGTCCCTTCTCCTGGCCCGCGCCGGTTCACTGAGATACTGCAGGTACTCCTTGTTGTATAACCCGGTTTCGGGATCGTTGAACCGCCATTCGTCGATCATGGAAAAATACAGGAAGATCAGACCGACGGCGAATCCGAGTGCTGATACATCATGCGCGGTGGCCACACTTACGAACAGGGCAGCAAGGACGGGGATCAGAAGGGAAGCTGCCCGGAAAAAATGCATCCTGATACCTGACTTTTTCGCTCTGGTCATCAGGATCAGGAAAAAGACAAAATAAACGAGGGAAAGAATCGTCATTCCGTAGAACAGGACACCGGGTATAAGCTCATGCGCCCCGCCCAGCCGGAACATGATACCGGTAAACGGATTGATGAGCAAAAGCAGAAGGAACGCTCCCACCGGGATAAGAAGCTTCCGGTAATGCCGGATAAGATGGTCCCTGCTGGAATACAGCCTGTAGTCCGCATAAAGAAGCCACTGATAGGAAAGCATCAGATAGGATGCATACTGCAGCGTGGCACCGAAAAAGGCGATGGGGCCTGCTGCGGGGAATGTCTGATCCTTCATCGCGCATAAGAGACCGTTTCCGAATGCCGCGGTCATAATGCTGATGCTGACCGCAAGGAACAGTCTCGGTGACGATCCGCTCTTTTTCCGGATCCTTGAAGAAAGAAGGATCAGCCCGAACACCATGAGAAAAGCCATTATATCAAGACAGACCGTAACTCTGGAAGCTTCCGCTATCGTCATGATTCCTCCTCCTCATAAAATGCGTGGTTCATGATCCGGATATGGGTATAGGCAAGCACAAGGGCAAAGAAGAATCCCGTAAGCGAGATTCCGCGTACGATCACTCCCGCGATCAGCCGGATCCCGATCATGGCAACGAAGAAGACAGCCATAAACCGGTCGGTCTTCCAGAGAAGCAGGAACACGATGATCGCCATGATCACGGGTGCGACAAAGATCAGATTGTACCAGTCCCCGAAATGATAGATGTTTCCGGAATCCATGGAAAAAAGGATCCCCGTAAACGGATTGACAAGGACCAGGATCCCCGTGACAACTGCGGGAATGGCATAGAGCATGCTCCTCTTTTTCAATCCTTTCGTATCCTTGTACGCCCGGTAGTCGACAAAGCAGGCAAGCAGCACTGAAAAAGTTTCAAACGCAAGGGTAAATACGGTATCCCCGGCGATAATGAGCTTTCCCGCAAGGGGATTCGGGCTTCCTTCCATACTGTAATTCAGTCCGTCGCAGACCGCCAGAAGGATATTCGTAAGGATCATCCAGAAGAAGATCCTGTCATCTGTCCGGCCGCGTCTTCTGAAAAGAGCTGTCTGATAGATCATCCCCAGAAGAAGAAAGACTGCTGCCGCATCCACGATCACGGTGCCGGCGTTCAAATGGGATATGTTCGCAAAGTTAAAGATCATCTGTATCACTCCTTCCTTTCGCCGGCAAGCACCGTTTCCCCTTTTTTCTTCGGGAAAAGTCTTGCGGAAAGCTGTCTCGTCTGATCATTATGCCGGCGCAGAAGCACCTTCGTATCCGCCGGATAAAGATTCGCGGCCTCCGTGATGGAACGCCTCATCATCATGGCCATGTTGACGGCGGCATCCGGTTCAAAGGAAGCCATAAGCTCCACAACGAGCATTCCGCCGGCCGTCTGATGTACCAGCAGGAATCCGTTCACCTTCTCATCGGTGATCACGCAGCTCGACACTTCCTGATCAAAGAAGCTCATCGGCAGTTCCCCGATGTCCTCCAGAAGCCCTTTTCGTTTCTGGAAAAGGCAGTTCATGATCCCCCTGCGGTACTGACGGGCCATCAGTTCCCCGACCCCGCAGACATAGGGAGGAACCTTTCCCTTCGAAAGATCAAGGGATGACAGTTCGCCCACAGTCACGATGATGTCTCTGGACTCCGTATTTTTAACCGAAAAGCCCTGCCCGGAAAGGAGTTTTTCAAGGGAAGGATCCGTATCCGGAAGCTCGAAAAAGGTTCTTACGACCTCTTCTTCTTCCGCCTCGTCACTGTAGACCCTGAACAGTTCGCCTCCGTCCGCGGTATCGGCGAGCCCGAGAAACATCAGCTCGGATTCCCTGTCTGCATCCTCATCCTCCGCGTTCTTGATCTCCCAGATCAGCGCGCCTTCCGGCGCACCGTTCTCCTTCAGGCCGATCCCCCTGAAATACTCTCTTCCCATGGACTCTGCCATGTCCGGGGAAAGATGGTCCATATACTCCTGGACATTTTCTTCCGTGATTCGTTCGATATCCAATCTTCCAACCTCCGTCAGGACTTCATCATTGTAATGAGCATCTTAACCCCGAGGCCAAGCCCGACCTTCGGAAGAGAGCTGATCGCCATCTTCACTCTCCCCGCCAGGATCTTTTCCATCACCTTAAGAAAGTCGTTTTCCTTTGGTGCTTTCGTCATATTCGCGTATGTGGTATCCCGATGATGCGTAAGCTGGTAGACGGCCACCTTCCGGTATTCCTCAAGGAAAGCAGTTTCCGCCTCGACGCGTTCCGTCCTTGCCTCATCGGTCTTTTCCTGCTCTTCTTTCTTTTCGGCCGCTTCGAGCCGGTCATATGCCTTCTTCATGGTCTGGCCGATGCTTTCTTCGGCACCTTCCGGCTGATACGTTTCCGCAAACATCCCCTGCAGTTCCTCCAGTATTTCCACCCGGTTGTCCCCCACCTTCCCGGAACTGTACTGGACGGTCTTCTGATGGAGATTTCCCATCGTTTCAAGCATGATCGGGCAGTTCGAAACCTTCCCCTTTTCCACCTCGGCAAAGAGTTCGGCGAATTCCTGCTTAAGCTGCCCTACGTTTCGTGACTTTCTTCTTTGTGCTTCCCGGAGCTCGTCATACTTATCGAGCATCTGTTTCGCTTTCGGGAGCTGGTTTTCAAAAACATCGATCACGCGGTTAAGGAACGGCAGATCCATATCGTTCATCGCGTCGGCAAGTTTGCCGAGAAGGAGCGTCTTTCCTCCGAACGCATCCAGAGCGCCGGTAGAGGCTTCCATCACGTTGATCTCTCCGAGAAGCCGGTTTGCTTCATTCATCAGTTCCTTCGTTCCGACCTTATCCTTGTAATCATTGATGAACTTGCGAAGCTTCTTTGCTCTTCCCTGATAATCGAACGGCTTCAGTTCTTCCGCGGGAATATCCTGTACCGCATTTTCCTCATCATCCTCTTCGTCATCATCGACATTCATTATGTTCTTCCCGGCAAGGAAGTCTTTTATATGCCGGTAGGGTTTCATGTATTTTTCTTCGAATTCCGTCTGCTTTTTCCGGTCGGACACCTCTGTCGCGACCTCTTCCGCGCTTACGGGCTTCAGGGAATCGATCATGGTGGTATAGATTCCCTTCTGGTACGTCTCGGTACCGAACATACTCTTTGTGATCCTCTTCTGTGCCATCAGAAGCGGATTGGCCCTGATCGTCCGGGCACCCGGCTGCAGATTTCCCATTCGGTTGATCTCGCGCTGAAGGGTTGCCATCATTTCATTCATCTCATTGACCGTATTCATGAGGCGAATCTGCCCCTGCGCAAAGTTATAGATCGCGTCCGGGATCTCGATCCCGAGTTCCTGCGCCTTTAAGAGCGCAACCATGATCCTCTCACCGGCTTCCTCCTGTGTCCCCTTGGAAAGAACGTCACGAAATGTCGCTACAAGCTCCGCTTTCTTCTGATTGTAGGTCTTCATGAATCTCGCGTCATCCGCTTTGTCCAGAAGTTTTTCAAAGCCCTCGGCGAAAAGATCCCCGTCGCCCGCGATCGCGGCTGTCAGCATCCCGATGATCCACTTCTGCTGGCGTTCCGTCAGCTGTACTGCGTTTCCGTAGTCGATCACGGTAGCCTTTTCTTCGCTGATCATGATGTTGCCGGCGTGAAGATCGCCATGGTAGAAGCCCTTTTCCAGCATGCCCTGACGTACCCAGATATCGCAGAGGCTGCAGACATGATCCCTCATCTTCTCGAGTTTTTTGAGTTCCGCCTGAAGTTCCTCCCGGGCGCCCTTTACCAGATGCGCATTCTCCGGGGTAAAGGTCATGTACTTTGTTTTCTTCACCGCGTCCGGATCATCGTCATCCTCTTCTTTTTTGTAGAATCTCGAATGTACGGATTCGATCTTCTCCGCGACACCGTCAAGATACTTGTCCACGGTGGTCCCTTCCGCGCACTCGGCGATCATCGTATTGGCGGTAGGCTCCACGATGTAATTCAGCTGCATGCTCGTCACATCCGCGTGCCGGTTCATATAGACCTCGCCCGCCTCCACGTTTCTGGCTTCCAGCGTGAGGTCCAGTTCCTTCTTGATATTTTTCAGCTGTCCCTTATAAGTGGCCAGCATTCCGGCATCGGTCTTCGCAGCCGCGTTCAGCATGATGTCCTCTTCACGCATCATACGGTTCCGGACATCGGGCCTTAAGAGTTTCACAACGACGTTCACGCCGTCCGGGTGATGCCGGTCATACATTTTACAGAGAAAGGCCTGACCGACGGAAGCGGCTCCGAGGCTCTTTACGACCTCCAGCTTTTTAATGGCATTCTTCGAGCGCGCAACGATCCCGTCCATGGCAGCCTTCACCAACGGCTCGGGGATCGGGTTCAGGTTTGATTTCATATCCTTTACGGCCTTCCGGATCCCCTCCGGAAGGGATTCCAGCGGAAGCCCCTGCATCATCTTCTGCATAAGAGGACCCGCGCCCTTAAGAACCCCGCCCATAATATTCGCCGCGATGTTGTCTTCTCTCTTCTGATTCGCGTAGGTGTTAAAGATTGCCTGCTCTTCCTCGGTGAGGGGCTGTTCCCCCGCGTTCATGAAAAGCCGGCTCCCGCTCTGCAGGTACATTTCCTTCAGTTCCGTAAGGAGTTCTCCCTTCGAGACCTCCATGGATGCCGCGGGCTTTAAGCCGCGGATCATGGAACTGATCATCGCGCGCTTGTCCAGGGTTCCGACCTTGGTGAAATAGGTCTTCATGACGGTCTTGTTGAACTTTCCGATCCCTTTTTCGCCTCGGGCGCAGTCCTCCATGATCTTTCTTAATTCGCTCTTTCCGAGGTCATTCTGTTCTTTTTCCTTTTCGCGGACTTCCTTCTCCCTGTCCCGGATCTCCTTCAGATTCCTGTCGTTCTTCTCTTTTGCCTCATCCTTCTGCTCGTTCTCTTCTTTGATCTCTATTAATTCTTCATCATCTTCCTCTTCTTCTTCGCCGTCATTGCCGAATATGTTTTTAACCACATCTTTCATCGTTGTCTGAAGGTTCTCGGTGAAACTGTCCACCATTTCCTCCAGATTGTCACCCATACTGTCAAACGCGTCCTTGATCTGGCTGACATCGATGCCGTTCAGGTCATCCGGAAGGTCCTCCTTCCCCAGAGCCTTGACTACATTTCCGAATTTATCCTCGTTCGTGAACCATACCTTATCCGGAAGATAGCTCAAAATAAAGATCGCCGGATTAGACCGCATCTTGTCAAGGCCCCTTTTCATGGAGTCCTTAAGGGTCATTTTTTCCTTTGTCTCTTTATCCTCGATCATGATCTGGGGCAGCGGGAGCTTTTCGATCATGAGTTTCACTTCATCCGGCTTCTTGATAAGGAAGCGCACTGCCTCCACATGACGGGTAAGCAGGGTCCGCATGCGTTCTCCCGGTGCCATCTGCTTTTCTTCTTTTTCATCCGCCGTCCAGGTCTGCTGATCAAACACAAGGTCCGCGACGAAATCAAGAAGCTGCTTTTCCTGCTTTCTCCAATGATGAGACTTCATCGATCTTGCTTCATAGTCCTCATCCTCTTCGTCCTCGTCCTTTTCCTCCATAAACTTCTCTTCATTCTGAAGGCGCATTTCGACACGTTCGTCATCCTTTTCCCGCACCATGAGTTTACGGCTTTCTTCCGTGTTAATCATCTCATACTGGCGGTCCTGATAAAGCTCAAGTGTCGATCTGATATCCTCGGCCGTCAGTGACAGTCTGCTGGCCTCGATCGCATAATTTCTGACCGCCTCGATCGGAACATTCGCAAGCTCCGCACCCGGTACCCCGGTGACTTTCTCGATATAGGTAACCATTACCTGACGTTTTCGCTGGATCTCGCCCGGATCATTAAAGGCATTCTCCGGATCGTACCCCGTAAAGAGCGTATCCATTGCCTTCTCACCGTAAAGCTCTCCTTCGGAAGCCATATCCGACTCGATCCGGTCCGCCGCGTACTGCGCCGTCGTATCGAGTACATAGCGGTTCCCGTTCTCCACGATCATAAGAGTATTGTCGGAACGCTGCACAAGCCTGGCCTTTTTCCCGAGGATCGTCACATCCCTGACGACCACCTCGCCCATCGGAAATGTCTTTAAGATCTCCTTCATCTCAAGATAGGCCTTTGATACTTTGAGGCGCCCCGACTTCGAGCTCTCCGCTTTTTTGATCCTTTCGTTCGGATGGAATCTCTCGCTGAAGAGTTTCTGGAAGAACGCTCCGTTCTCCGAGATCTTCGGCCGCTGTTTCGGTCCGGTCTCCCTTCTTTCGTTCGTTTCCCTGACCGTCATATCCGTATCGAGACTCAGAAATTCTCCTACCGTCTTCTCCCCGTGTTCGCCGTTTTCGACGCCCTTATGCAGAATAGTCAGGCGGTCGGCTTCAAAGGAAAGCGCCGTCCAGACCTCCCTGACAAGTGCTTTTCTGCGGTTCTCACGTTTTTTCGGGTTCTCAAGATAAGCCACGCAGGAAGCGACTACGGTTTTATAGCCGATCTCGATCTGTTCAAAGATCTCCGGCGTAAGCGCATCATCCTTCCGTGCCGCAAGAAGGTTTTCAAGCTCCCGGGCACCGTTCTTGATCTCCCGCATCTCCGGCGAATCGGATCCGCCCTGTCTTAAGAGCAGGTTGATAAGCGTCCTTGACTTGATGCTGTGCAGCCGGTCCTGCTGTTCCTTCGTCACATGCAGGTCCTGCGTGGTCTGCATATCCGAAAGAAGGTTGTCGATATAGGTGATCTGCTTCCTTGCCGCGTAATCATCGAGGGACATACGGTTCTGCGTATTCAGCGTGTTATGTAGTTTCTCGTTTTCGGAAAGCAGCCATTCGTTTCTTGCCTGCGCTTCCCTCTGTCGTTCTTCCTCTTCGATCGCCGCAAGGTTTGCGCCCTCGGCGAAGTCATCCACGATATTTTTCTTCTGCACGTTCTTCAGCAGAAAGCTTTCTTTTGTCAGTTTAAAACCTTTTGAATCCATCGATTCTGCTCCTTTTCGTTTCTAAACATCCATGGTAAGAAGATAAGAGGATTGCCCCTCCTCTTTGAAGATCTCTTTCGCAAACTTCGCGCATTTGCGGTCTTCCGCGATAAGCCTTACCTCCGTGTCCGGAGAAAGTGTCTCTTCCGCGGCCTTCCCTGCGGAAAGGAAGAGGGCTTTAGCCTCCTGATCGCTCTCCGCATAGAGAAAAACGGGATATACGGTATCACCCACCCTCTGGAGCAGGAACATTCCGCAGATCTTTCCATCATCCGTCAGTACTGCGGAAAGCTCGGGATCATACAGTTCCTCCCCGCCCGGTGCATCGGAAAGGCGGTGCGCTTCTTTGTCAGCCCATAATTCTCCGATAGCTTCCCTGAGATCTTTGGAACGGGTCTCGGAAAGCTTTTTCGCTTTCGGATACCGGCCGGTGTCCTCCGTGAAGAAATCCTCTTTAAGGAGCTTGCCGGATTCTTTGCACCATTCGCCGGGCAGAGGCTCTTCCCTGTGAAAATACTCCGCAAAAAAGAACAGGGCATCCTCATTCAACTGCTCCATCTCATCTTCATCATGGAAGCGGACAGCCACCTCCGGCATATCCTGCGAAGCCGCGAGGGCCAGAACCTTTTCCGTAAGCGCGGTTCCGATCCCCTGATAGCGCTGTTCCGGATCCACACAGATCCATTCGATGATGATCCGGTCCTTTTTCAGGCTCGCGATCAAAAGCCCCGCCGGATCCGCCTGCCTCTTTTCCTTCTCCGTCACCGCCACAAGTGCGAAATAATGGGGAAGTGAAAGCCTGTTCAGCATCCCGAAGGGATCCAGCCATTCAAAGTATTCCTTTTCTTCCGGTCGAAGTCTGAGTATCCTCATTTTTCAGTCTCCTTTTCGATCTTAATCCATTCGATCCTGATTATTTAAAACTTTTTGTTCCACGCGTTCTTTGGGCTATCCGGGAAAGCGCGCCCGGGAGCACCTCATCAAGGCCTCTTTTCGCAATCTTCCTGCCCGGGGTCGGGATGTAGCACATCTGACTGATGCCATCCATTCCCGGTCCCAGTTCCGACTCTTCCTTCATAACGGTGACGCCGGAGGTATGATAGACATCTCCCGTACGTGAGAGGTTCTTCAGCTCCTTCACATCAAACCCGCCTTCGTCATGGGTCAGGTTCGGATATTCACCGATAAGAGCCTTCGGATCGGTGATGTCCGCAAGCCAGTTGATCTCAATGGTCCTTCCCCCTCTCAGGAACTCGCCGATCTTTACCGTTTTCGGTTTTCCGCCGTAATGATAGGAGTCATAGACCGTAAGCATATCGCCTTTTATCCCGGTGACCGTCACATAATGGGCATATGCGCCTTCGATCACCAGAACGCCTGCGACGCTGCCTCCTGACAAGATGTCGTTTATCCTGTCCGCGAAAACGGCCTTCATATTGTTGAGCATCGTCTTGCTCTTTTCCGTTTTAAGACCCGGGGGAGGCGTGGTCATCACGACGCGGTTTAAGGACACATCCGTGATATTGTTCTCCTTCAGTTTGTCCATAAAGAAATCGCCCATCTCGAAGATGTTTCCGGTCACGGTCTTGCCCGCTCCCGCATAATCGTCGATCTCTTTGACAAATGTGTCATAATTCTCCGGAAGCATCACGTCCGCAAGTGGGCCGGAATATTCCTTCACGGCAGGCCGGTATCCGCGGAAATCATGCTGGTTGTAAGTCTGTGTGATCTTCTTTTTCTGATCCTTTGACCGCTTCGCGAGATACTGATTCAGCATTGCCGATCCTGTGCAGGCATAGCAGTTGTTGGTGTCCTGCTTCTCATAGGCCTTGTCCATCCCCGGGATCGTCATACTGACATCATATTTCCGGAATGCGAGTTTTGGAATCTTTTCGGCCGGATTCCGGTTTTCCTCGAGGGATCTGTCGTGGACCCTGTAATACTGCATCAGCCAGTCGTAGTTTTCCATTAGGATCGGGTTTTCATTGTCGTTCCAGGTGAAATCCGTGCTTGTCTTCCCGTTCTTCAGGCGAACGATCTGCTTCTTCTGATAGTGCTTCGTCCGAAGCTTCACAAGATCATCCCGGTCCTTCGGGATCCTGAAGCCCGCGTTGTCAAGCGCCTGTTCTCTTTGCAGTTTTTCTTCCTTCGTATACAGAATGGCCCTGTCCTTTACGGGCTCTTTCTTCTTATCTTCCCTTATCTCCTCTTTCCGGGGCTCTATGTGCACTTCCTCTTCCTTTATTTCCTCTTTCCGGGGCTCTATGTGCACTTCCTCTTCCTTTATTTCCTCTTCGGAATGCAGATTATCCTCCGTCAGAGGCTCTTCCTCCTCATCATCTTCGGAATCGTCAAAGTCACCGTTTACATATCTGCGGCCCTCCTCGATCTCCGCCATTGCCTGTTCTTCGTACTGCTTAAAGAAGCCGAGACGGTTCATGGTGCGGTAGATGTCTCCGCGCACGGCGCTGGAAAGCTGTGCCGATTTTCGAAAGACCGGCCCCGTTTCCTTTCCTCTCATTTTGTTGAAAAGATACGGGAATCCGTGAACCACGGCATCCCACATACCCACCGGAAGGGAGATCAGCCCTCTGGCATATTCCCGAAAGACCTGACGTCCTTCATCCAGACCGGTCCAGCCCTTTGTGAGACTGTAATCCACCTGCCAGCGCTTTTCGCTCTTGGCGCACTTAAAGATCTGGTTGACCCCCATGGAGAGGAGTTTCAAAGGCGCTTTCGCGATCTTGCCCGCCAGTTTCAGACTGTTGGCGGCAATCATGGTTCCAAAGCCGAGTATCCGGTCCACCAGACCGAAGGGAGCGTTCCAGAGCCCCATTTTCAGCCTCGGGACCGCATTGCTGAAGGCAAGGGACCACCATTCCTTATGACGCCTTCCAAGTCCCGGAAGTGTTCCCTGCTCCTTCTGTTTGCGCCTCTCATCGCGATATGCCTGATTCCGGTTGCTGATGAGATCGGAATTGAGAACGACATTGGACCAGGTAGGAAACACACTGTTTTCCGTAAAGCTGTTCATATCCGTGGAATTCAGCAGTTCTCTTCGCTCAGTCGAAAGCCAGAACCTGCGGTTGTCGTTGTTGACAAGTTCCCGGATCCTTTCCACCTGCTTTGCTCTTTCATCGCCCCGTTTGGAGGAAAAAAGTCCTCCGCGTTTTGCCAGATAGATACGGATCGACTCGCATACCCGCTCATAGCTTTCTCCGAACTTTTTCCGTTCCTCCGGATTGATCTCAAACCTTTTGGTCCTATCCCCGTCAGCGATCAGAGTGTTGTCTTCCGTTTCCCTGACCATTATTTCCGCACTTTTTTCCTGCAGCTTTTTGTCGTAGAAGATCGACTTTCTGATGGTCAGGTATTCCTTCAGTTCCTGCTTAAGATCCTTCATGAGAGAACTGTCCGAAGGATTGATATTCACACTGTCAAGGTCGAATCCGATCCCGTAGCTTGTATAATCGCCGCTCTCCTTCTCATATTTGAGGATCGCCTTCTTATCCTTTGCTGTAAGGACGGGAGCAAAGACCGAACGGGGAGCATCCGTTTTATTCCCGGTTCTCTCCTTCTTTTCCTCAGTCTCAACGGGCCCCGGAAAATCCTGCCCGGGATTCTTGTCGGCAAGCTTCTCCCCGGTTTTTTCCAGCAGGTCTCCGGACCGCGTATTGATCTCAATATGCTCCCTGTTTTTAACCTTTTCCTTTTCGGGATCCGGCATATGTCATTCCTCCCTAAGCCGTCAGCAGTTCTTCCAGTGCCTTAAGCTCTTCTTCGCCGCGGTCACTTTTCCCGCGGTCCCACGGGATCTTATCGTCGCTCAGTCCGGCCGTTTTCCGCAGTTCCTCCCACTCCCTGTTCGTAAGGATCATCGAGGGGAACGGGACCTCAAGCATACCGTGATAACAGAGTCTTATCTTCGTTCCTTCTTCTCCTGCGCAGGCAAAGCTGAAACGAAAGCCCCAGGAGTCCAGGAAGTTTTCGAATACGGAGAAGTCTTTTTTCTCCTCATCATCTTCAAAGTCCCGGACGGGGATCATGATCTCCAGGTAGGAAGCCTTCTCCTTAAGGACCGTCGAACAGAGGGAAGCCATCAGGAAGTTTCCGACGCCTTCCTGGCGGAATTGTCCCGGCACATAGATCCATTCGAGCGAAAGGAATCCTTCATTGCTTATCGCCTGAGTGTTCTTTGAAAAGACCGCGGCACCGGCCGCATAGGTATGTCCGGCCTTGCAGCGGAGCGCGCCCAGCGCCTTCTTATTCCCCGAAAGGACTTCCGAAAGAAGGGATTCCGGGATCATTTCCCCAAAAGCCTGCGCGTTCTCCTTATTGATCATCACGGAGAGCGGCCAGTATTCATCCTCAAAGCTGTCCACAAGATCCAATGCCGTGATCAGCCGGTCCTTCCCGAATCCGCCCAGAGGATTTACGATCTTCGCCAGTTCGAAAGAGGTATCGAAGAGTGTATAGTATGCCGCCTCAATGTTTTCCTTTTTCGACTCTTCCAGCGTGTTTTCCAGAAAGCTCACGAAGGACAGCTTGTCCGTGAATTCCTCCAGAAGATAATCATCCTCCAGAAGGATGGCAGCCGGATCATTCTCCGCTGCTTCGTGGGCATCAAGAAGACTCTGATAAAAGTCCGTAAAGATCCGTGCCGTTCCGGCGATCTCTTCCCCGGGTTCCGGGTCGTCCGGTTCTTCAAGAAAGCGTTCCAGCTCTTCCACAAGGTCCCTGGATACCGCCTCATCCTCGGCGAGCATCAAAGGATCCTGCTCCGGGCCGAAGGGGAATGCCATACTCCTGTCCGATCCCCTATTCATCCTTCTCCTCCGTTTCCTTCCTGTCCGTACCGTAATATACGAATCCCAGCATGGTGATGTCATCAAACTGCGAAGCTCCGTCCACGAAGCCGGCGATCGCACTCTTTACATCCTCATCCTGCTTTTTCATGTCATTTCCGGCCGTGCTTTTGTTAAGAGCCTCAAGCAGCCTCTCCTTGCCGAAAAGCCCGTTCTGAAGATCCGTGGCTTCCGTCACGCCGTCCGTATACTCAAAGAGAATATCGCCGGGCTCAAATACCAGTTCATATTCACGGTAATGCATTCCTTCCATGGCGGCAAGAGGCACTCCGTGTTTATCCTTAAAGAGTTCGAACTGCCCGCCCCTCTTCCGGATCGCCGGCGACTCATGCCCCGCGTTCGCGCAGACCATATGTCCCGTGGAGATCGTAAGGATCCCGAGCCAGACGGTCACGAAAAGCTGGGAGGTATTGCCTTCACAGAGGCGGTCGCTGACCTCCGAGAGGATCTTCCCGGGGGCAAAATCGCCAAACTGCGTCCGGTTCTTTATCAGGGTCTTCGATATGACCATAAAGAGGGCCGCCGGAACTCCCTTGCCCGAAACGTCCGCCATCACGAGAGCAAGATGATCCTCATCAATCAGGAAGAAATCGTAGAAGTCTCCCCCCACTTCCTTCGCGGGCGTCATGGATGCGTAAATGTCGAATTCCTTCCGGTCCGGGAAAGGCGGAAATACGGAGGGCAGCATATCCGCCTGAATCTTCGTCGCGACGTTCAGTTCCGCTCCGATCCTCTCCTTTTCCGCTGTCACGGTGCGGACCTCATCCATATACCGGTCCAGTTCCGTAATCATGGAGGAAAAATTCTCCGCCATGGTCTGTATCTCGTTCCGGCTTTTTACCATTCCCAGCTTCTGAACGGTAGCCTTGCTGTCTTTGTTCTGTTCATATTCGCTGATGACCTTCTGTTCCCACTTGATCGGCCGGATCACTACCTTGCGGACACGGAAGACCACGACAAAGATCATGATGGCAAGCAGGACCGCAGTCGTGATGACTATTACGTAAGTCTGAACACGGCTCATGTTCACCACCACTTCATTATATTCGGCGACTCCCACAATCGCGTGCAGTTTCCCGTCGATAACGATGGGTTCAAAGGCGTGCATGATCCTGGAATCCGCCCCTTCTCCGACGGACATTTCCGGGAAAGAAACCCCCTTGCCGGTATCGACGATCGTATCCAGCATACTGTAGGCGCCCCTCCTGTATTCGGTTATGACGCCAAGTTCATACAGGTCTCCTCCTTCACTGATCCTTTTTTCATTCTCGGTGGTTCCTGTCGCCAGAATGAACATCTCGTCATTCCGGATACTGAATGAATAGAGGAACACGCAGTTCTGCGAACGCTTCAGGCGGTCATAATCACCGCTCAAAAGCGAATAACAGAGTTCCGCGAAAAGCTTCTGATCCTCCGGGGTATAGCTGACGGCTTCTTCGTCCGTCACATAGATGAGTTCGGTCACCTCCGGGTGGTGTTCCCGGAAAAGCCGGTTCTTTGAGATGAACCGCTCATTGTTCGAATAGATTAGGTCCATCCCGTCGGCATTTTCCCACCAGTAATCAAGCAGCCAGTCAATGGACTTATAGCTTTTCATTTCCTCGACGGCACTGAGCGCAAGTCTGTCCAGAATCTTGTACTGCTCAAACAGCGAATAGACAAGGCTTACGATCCGAAGGAAAAGAATATTTATGATGATCAGAATGACAGCCGTCAGCACGATCGGCGAAGCGATCTGTATGATCATCGATCTTCTTACCTTATCCGGTTGTCTGCTTTTCATATCATCCATGAATTTCACTCCGGGATCGTCTCCAAAGAGAACGCACTCCCGTTTCCATCTTTTCCCACACAAAGGCCGTGCAGAATACTCCGGCCAGACTGAATACAAAAATGATCAAGATTGAAAGGATCGGCCATCTGTCGGTTTTCCCCATGAGAAACCGGAAGATCAGATAGTTATACGGAACGCAGATAAGATAATATCTCATCCTCCGATCCGAAAGGTACCGGAACGCCTTCGATATCGTAAACTTCCGGATCGCATCGACTCTCTCGAGGGTCAGGCAGAAAAGGAGAAAAAGCAGTCCTCCCGCCGGCCGGAAGATATAAAGCGCGGCAAAATGCGAAAAGCCTCCGAAGACATAGATCAGTTCCGTAAGGAAAAGGAGCAGGGTCAAAAGGGCAAGGGTCGAGGTTCTTAAGTTTTCCGGAAAGCTCCTAAACGCATAGATCAGTATCCCGAGAAAGAAGCACAGGAAGTAGGGACCCGTCTGGCTGATCTTAAAGTACGGAACCTCCGTAAGGAAAAGGTCCGTGGCAAGAGCCGCCGCAAGAGAAAGCAGGAAAAGCAGAACGAGGCTCCGCCTTTTCGCGAGGGGCTTCAGCAGGATAAAAAAGAGCGCTACCCAGAAAAGCATCCACAAAAACCAGAGGTTTTCCGAAAACTGCCCCAGCAGCATACATTTGTAGCCTTCCGCAAGACCCGCGTGTTCCGGTCTTCCGAAAGCGCTGATGTCAAAGAACGTATAAAGCGGCACAAGCCAGATGCTTCCGACGATATAGTATGGGATGATGATCCTCCGTACCCTGACCCATATCAGCATCGGTACGCTTCGGTCTCTTTCATCGATCGAAAGCGCGAACAGGAAGCCTGACGCCACCACAAATGCAGCGATCAGCGTTACGTTAAAGAACCGTCCGAGAAGAGTCGCTCCTCCCGACAGCGCGGCAGCCCGTTCCGGAAAGAAGGGATTCGGGACATCCTCAAAAAACAGGCTGCTATGCCAGAAGAACACGCCCAAAAGCGCAAGGAACTGCATCTCATCGATAAATCGGATCCGCTTCCCTTCATTCATCAGAATTTCCTGGAAACCCCCGCCGCTTTGGATTTCACGGTATCACTGTCTTCGGTGATCTTTTTTCTTATCGTAAGGATGTTCTTGTCATCCCTGCGTTCATAGCTCACATCGTCCATCCGCTTTTTCACCATGTAGATCCCCAGGCCGCCGATCTGCCTCTCCATCCCGGACAGGGTAATATCGGGGTCCTCTCTCTCAAGCGGATTAAAGGGAATGCCGGAATCGATGAACCGCATTACGAGGACAGCCGGTTCCCTGTCTTTTGCCGGTTCCACCTCGGCCTGAACCCTGGCATAACCAACCGTCGGATTGTAAGCGTAATTCGCGATGTTCACGAAGATCTCCTCCACGGATACATGGAGCTGTACGCTTACCCGTCGCGGACAGTTCAGTTCTTCGAGTTCCTTATCAAGAAACTCAAGCACCCGGTCAAGATTCTCGGGTCTTGCTTCGAGATTCAGTTCACGCATCCCTTCCCTCCTTTCCGAAGTACTTGAGGCCGAGCATCGTGATGTCGTCGAACTGATCCGCTTCGCCCACAAAGGCATCGATCGCAACCTTTACATTCGAAAGAAGGGTCTTCGGCTCGACATCGGGATCGGCATTCAGTGCTTCCAGCATCCGGTCTACCGTATAGAGCTCGTCAGCGGTATTTGTTGCCTCCGGAACACCGTCCGTATAGACATAGAGGGTGTCCCCGGGATAAAGATCAAACTCCGTCTGCCTGAAATGCATTCCCTCGAGGGTTGCCACTGCAGGGGAGTGCTTGGTCTTGATAAGTTCAAACTGTCCGCCTTTTCTCCGGATCGCGGGTTTTTCATGTCCCGCGTTGATCTCAAGGGCATGTCCGGTCACAAGGTCGATGACCGCCAGCCAGACCGTAACGAAAAGCTGCGCTTCATTTCCCTCGCAGAGCTGATCGTTTACGTTGGCCAGCGCTTCCGCGGGATCCTCTCCCATCTGCAGTCTGTTCTTGATCAGGGTCTTGGCGATGACCATAAAGAGGGCTGCCGGAACTCCCTTGCCGGATACGTCGGCGATCACCAGTGCCAGATGGTCGTCATCCACAAGGAAGAAATCGTAGAAGTCGCCTCCCACCTCTTTCGCCGGATCCATGGTCGCAAAAATATCAAATTCCGGCCGTCCCGGGAATGCCGGGAAAATGGACGGGAGCATATCCGCCTGAATCTGGGTCGCTACCTTGAGGTCCGCTCCGATCCTCTCCTTCTCCGCCTCGCTCTTTCTCGCCGCCGCCGTCCAGTGGATGGAAACGAAGGTCTGCAGATACTCCGCGATGAAGATGACGCAGATCGAAAGGTAAAGGGGGAAGAACCAGACGGTTCCCGGGAAGATCCCGGTCTTGTTCGTCACAAGGTTCACCATATAGAATCCGAGGATGGATACGGCCGGTCCCGCCAGATAATTCTTCATCTGCTCTTCGGCAAGACTCAGGATCTCAACGAGACGCTCTCTCAGGAAACGCATATAGAGGAAGTAGAGGATCACGAATACCACGACCTTGATCCCCATGAAGACCAGGATGTTCGCCGTATTATACGGGCCGAAGTCCGGATCGATGAGGTTGTACTTTACGGCGATAAAGGAATCCGTGGTTCCGCAGAACATAAAGGTCGCCACGTTGGATAAGAGGCTCGCCGTCATTCCGACGAAAAGCTTCTCGGGAATGGTTTCCTTATACAGCGGGATCAGCACCAGGCAGAGAAGTACGCATTGTCCCACGGTCGATACGAAATCGTTATCCAGCCTGATCGAGTAGCTGATCAGGTTCAGCAGGAACGATCCCACCGTTGCCAGCAGCCATGCCAGGATCAGCTGCCACTTTTTTACCTTCGGCTTCAGCGTTGAGGCAGCTATGATCTCCGCGAACAATGCGGAAAGGAACACTGCGAATGCCCATAGAATGATTACTTTTGCGTCCATCTTAATCCTCCTCCGTTAATTGCATTTCTACCAGCGCTTTCAGATATTTATTCAGATAACCGTCCGTTACCGGCTGCCAGTAGCAGCCGAGTTTTGACAGAAGTCTCTGGGTGAAATCCTCGGATACCGTCGCATCAATGTACTGAAGGCTCGGGCGCTCCACAAGAATGGATTCCGCGATCCTTCTCCCCTCCTCGTCTTCCCTTAACGCCTTCAGCCGGTCGGCAAAGGAATTGTCATCCACGATTTCGAGGCGGAAGCCAAGCTCCGACAGAGTGGAGAAGAGCCGGTTAAAGGGAGTATCCTGAGGCGGATAAACATGGAATACACTGTACTTCTTCGGCATCCTGCTTAATGCGACGATCATCCTCGCCACCTCATCCACCGGCGAAAAGTTGACACTGCTGTCATAAAGGCTCTGCGGAACATATCCCACCTGCGCATATCCGAGCAGCTGTCTCGTAAAGGCGTTCGTCTTTTTCTGAACCTGGAATTCCCCGTCCGAGATCCTTCCCTGCAGGTTGCCGACACGCATGATCTTCACTTCGATGCCCTGATCGATGGCGGCGCGCAGTGCCGCGTATTCCGCCATATACTTGGACAGGATATACTGGTTTCGGATCTCCTGTCCGATATAAAGATCCTTTTCCGTAAGAGTCAGCGGCTCCCCGTCCTTCCGGTAGATCCCGCCCACGCTGATGGTGGAAACCTGGATGAATTTCGCGCCGTTTTCGGCACAGAATCTCAAAAGATTCTTCACACCCCCCGTATTTGTCCGCTCAAGTTTGTCATCATAAGCGAAATGGGAAACATCCGCCGCGCAGTTGATCACCGTATCGATCTTTACATCCGGCTTCTGCTCGAAGATCTCTTCCGCGGAGATATCGCCCTGAAGGGCGAATACCGTTTTCCCGATCTCCTCAACCGCTTCCGCTTCATCAAAGAACATAAGCCTAGCCCTTAGTCTTCTCTCTCCCGTCTGACGCTTCGTCGGGCGAACAAGGCAGTAGATCCGGTCATAATACTCCGGATGCTTTAAAAGTTCCAGCAGGATGTGGATCCCGAGAAAACC
>JAILLW010000005.1 GCA_024692955.1 Lachnospiraceae bacterium
TTGGTCCGGTCCTTCGCGGTTACAGTATCGTTCACATCCGTAAATTTCATATCCGTATTGTCGGACGGGGAAGCGGTAGGTGCTTCCGTAGGCTTCTCCGCCGGCTTTTCGGTGGGTTTTTCCGTCGGCTTTTCGGTGGGAGCCTCCGTGGGTTTCGGAGTCGGGGCTTCCGTGGGCTTCGGAGTCGGAGCTTCCGTAGGTTTCGGAGTCGGGTCCGCAGGTTTTTCCGTAGCCTTCGCCTCAGCTGCCTTTTCCGGTGCTTTCGTCGGTTTCGGAGTCGGATCCGCCGCCGGCTGATCCTCCTTTGCGGTCTCTATCCCCGGATCGGACTCGGAGTTTTCATCCTTGTTTTCCCCGTCCGGAGCCGGTTCGTCCGCATCCTCATGATCACCCAGAAGATCGCTGAGATCAAGAACGGACAATTCCTTGTCTTCCCCGCTTTCTCCCTCCTGCTCCGTACGGAAGTCGTCATCGGTCTCCTTTTCCCCGCCGAAGCGCTGATAGAGGAATACGCCGATGAACGCAAGGATCGCCAGCGCCACCAGTACCCCGAGGATCCTTGTGATGATCTGCATGACCCCCGAGCCCTCATCATCATAATCATCTTCATCAAAGGACTTCACGGGTTTTCTTTTCCTTACGCGGTTCCGGCCGCGGTCATCCTGTTCAAATTCCTGGATATACTCGTCTTCGCCAAGATCCCCTATGCGCTCGTCATACAGGTCCTCATCTTCATAGGGTTCTTCCTCATAGGGTTCCTCATCATAAGGTTCCTCATCGTCCTCATAAGGTTCCCCGTCATCATAATCATCCTCATCATAACCGGGATCTTCGGGCTCGTAGTCCTCTTCGTAAGATTCGTCCGATTCAAAGAAATTCCGCCTTTTTTTCATAATCTTCCTCCAATAAATAACACACGATTGTTATCTATTATAACACGTGTTCTGAAAAAAGCAAATCCGTATGCCCAGCCGATCAGCCGTCATCCTCCTCCATCAGTGCGGCTTTTGCCAGCCGGTCGGCCTCCTCGTTATAGGTATCTCCCGTATGTGCCGCGACCTTTGCGAAGCTGATCTCCATCGTCCTCATCTTTTCCCTCATATAGGCCGCATATTTCCGCGTAAGCTCATTCTTTGCCCGCCATGCTCCGGTGGCCCACATTTCGATCCCCGAATAATCATAGAAGATCCGGAGTCTTTGATATCCGTTTTCCCGGCACCATTTTACGGCATGCATGGCTCCCAGCATCTCTCCTGCCACATTGCGGATCTCCCTTACTTCCGGATCATCTCCGCAGCCGGATTTTCTAAGGATCTCACCGTCCGGTTTCAAAAGGACACAGCCGTAGGCGTACTTCCCGACCGCTTCCGAATAACTCCCGTCCACATAGGCGATGATCCCGTCGAACCCGGTCGGTTTTCCCGCGACCGGCGCTTTTTTCTCCCCGTGCGGGATCCCGAGGTAATCCTCTGCTTCCTCCAGTGTCGGAAAACCTTTGTATTCCGCCCCGGCAAAACCGTCAACAGATGCCCTGCAGTCATCCCAGGCCGTAAAGATCCCCGGCGTGATCCCTTTTTTCACGGCATAATAATTCTTTTTGGCCACAATGTCCTCCCGAAAGATGCCTAATGCGTCTTTTCGTACAGATAATAATGAAGAATCAGACCGTCCCGCAAAGTATCTTCGGAATCGATCAGTTCATAATGATCTTCGATCTCCGCCGGCACCTCGTCCCTCGCGATCACGAAATCCGTCAGTCCCTCTTCGATATAGCGCTCCTGCTCGAAATAGGGATCCTGCTTCTTATCGGGAACATGCAGGGTCTGGGTCTGAAAATAGCGGCAGTTCGGGACAATGTCGCAGAGTGTATAAAGCCCTGCATCGAGGCATCCCACATTCAGCAGAGTCGGATCCTCTTTAAGGAGCACCCTGTCCCGGAAACGGTAGAGAAAAAGATCCTCCTTTTTCTGTTTCATATAGGGAATGTTCATGGAATTCGTCAAAATAAGAAGCACCTCTGCCGCCGTAAGCAAAATGGCGGAAAGGATCAGGATCCATCCGCAGGACTTATTCTCCGGCGGCTCCTTTTTCTCACCGGGATCCGGAGCCCCTTCCCGACTTCTCCCGATGTGTTCCCGGGCCCAAAGGATGATCCTCCCCGCAAGAGCAGCTCCAAGGACTCCGAAGATCCCGAGGGGAAGCGCGTAGTAGGGAAGTTCCCGCCCCCCGCCGAAGATCCCGAGATAAAGAAACGCGAAAAGAAGCGCCGTCCCGATCCGGGAAATGAAGGGCACGCCCTTCCCTGTCATTGTATAGATGATTCCGGGAATCGCCGGCACAAAATATACCATATTCGCCCTTATCAGATTGTAGAGAAGTTTCAGCAGGGAATAGCACTTCTCAAAAAGACCGCTCCCCATGCTCTTTACTTCGCTGTAGAGAAACACGTTCACATAGACATAGCCCCAGTACCATTCATAGAGTGCGTGATGGAGCCCGAAATAAACGATCCAGGGAAGAAAGGGAAGGAACATGCCGAAGAGGAAAACGCCGCAGGCCCTGAGAGCCGACAGGAAGCGGCTTCCGAAATCCCCCCTCAAAGCACCGGAAGATCCGGCATCGGCCGCATCTTTTCCAGAAAGCGCGGAGCCGGCCTTCGATACGGGAATGAGAAGATACGAGATCCCGACGCACATCATCCAGGCAAAAAAGAAACCAAGCAGCGTAAATTTGATATTCGCGATGATCCCCGCAAGGATCCCTCCCGCGAATACGGTTTTCAGAGCCATCTGCTTTCGGGGATATTCTGTTTTAAAGTATCTGAGAAACAGAAAAAGCCCCCAGATAAGGAAGGGGAGGCAGATCTCTTCCGCCGCGCCGCCCCACCAGAAGCTCCGGGAGCTGATAAGCGCCGCGAAGGGAACCGGGGCAAGGATCGCCGAAATCCCCTTTCTGTCAAGAAAGAGCTCCAGGATCCTGTAAAAACCGAAGATATCCGCGACGGCGAGGATCAGCTCCAGAAGGAATACCCCCGCAAACGTCGTATGGGACACAAGATAGGCAAGGCCGTAAAGAAAATAGAGGTACATCCCCTTCTGATCAAAGACATCACGGTAAAGCACCTTTCCGTGAAACAGCGCTTTGCCCATGGTAAGATAACTGTTCGCGTCATCCCAGTTGTTAAAGGGGTAAAGAAAAGAGGAACGCGAAGCCAGGGCCAGCAACAGCGCGGCCCCGGCAGCAAAGAAAAGGAATATCGCGTTCTTTTTCCCGAATCGATCCATGATAACTTCCGTACTAGCGTGACCCCTTGTCGTAAGGAATCCCCTCCGCCTTCGGCGCTCTGGATCTGGACGAAGTGAGGGCCAGTACGATCAGTGAGATTATATAAGGCATCATATTATATACAGAGCCCGGTATCTTCATCGCGGCCAGGAAATCAAAGCCCGAATATACATTGGAAAGCGCCCGGAAAAAGCCGAAGAGCAGGGCCGCAAGTCCGATATTCACCGGTTTCCACTGACCGAAGATCATAACCGCCAGAGCAAGGAACCCGAAGCCCGCGACACCGACTTCGAATTTCCATTCGCTGACGCCGGCCGTGATGTAGACGATCCCGCCGATCCCGGCAAGCATTCCGGAGATCAGGACACCCCAGGCACGCATCTTAAATACGTTGATGCCCACGCTGTCAGCCGCCTGAGGATGCTCTCCGCAGGCCATAAGTCTTAAACCGAAGCGGGTCTTATAGAGCAGCACATAGGCCAGGATCAGCGCAAGGACTGCCACCGGAATGAACAGATTGAACTGGGTGGAACCGATATTGGCCACCAGTGCCTTTTTGTTCTGAACATACTGTACCGTTGAAGATACGTTATCCGGGTTCTCGGCGATGTTGACCGACTTTACGATAACGGTCGCAGCCGCAACACCCAGCATATTGAGCGCGGTGCCGACCAGGGTCTGATCCGCCTTGAGATTGATGCAGGCGATCGCAAGGAACAGGGAATATATAAGTCCGCAGATCATGGAAGCAAGAAGCACCAGGATAAGGATCAGGAAGGACGGCATTTCCGGAGGCAGATACTTCAGGGTAAAAGCGCCTCCCAGTGCCCCGATGATCATGATTCCTTCAAGCCCCAGATTGATCACGCCGGAGTGTTCCGAGATGCAGCCGCCAAGGGCCACCAGGGTAAGTACCGAAGCAAATATGAGCGTGTACTGAATAAGCAGCAGCATTATCTGTCCCCTCCTTCCCCTTCAGTCTTCGTGTTCTTCTTTTTCATGACCGAGGTCAGGAAGAGCTTGAAGAACAGGACGAATCCGCACAGGTAAATGATAATGGCGGATATGAAATCCGATATCTGGGAAGGATAGATATTCTTGTCAAGATAAGATCCTCCGCTGGTGATATGCTGGATAAAATAGGACGAGAATATGGTACCGATGGGATCGAGTCCGCCGAGGAACGTGGCCGCGATCCCGTTGAAGCCCATTCCCGGAACGGAAGACTGCGTCACGGACCACTGCTCGTAACCGGTAAGGTAGAGAAAAGCCGCGCCGGTGCCCGCGAGGGCTCCGCCGATGAACAGAGAAACGATCACATTCCTCTTCTCCTTCATTCCGCTGTATTTCGCCGCGTCTCTCGCGATACCGGTAGCCCGGATCTCATAGCCGAACACCGTCTTGGAAAGGACGATCTTGATCAGGATCGCGAAGATGATCGAAAGCGGGATCGCCACCGTAACATATTTATTGTTTGAAAAGAGTCTGTCAAGCCCGAGAGAAGGAAGGATCGCGCCCGGATTGGTATTGGCAAGGTTCACCGTATAGGGGCTTGCCACTTCCTTGACTCCCGTGAGCAGCATATTTACCGAATAGAGACCGATCCAGTTCAGCATAATGCCGGAAATGACCTCATTCACGTTGAGATAGGCTTTCAGGAATCCGACGATGGCACCGAAGATCCCGCCGGCCGCTATGGCGGCAAGCAGACAGATGCTCCAGTGCAGGTTCAGGGAAAGCGCGCAGAAAAGAGCGGCTCCCGCGCCTGCCACATACTGTCCGGCCGCTCCGATGTTAAAGAGCCCCACCTGATAGCAGAACTGGATCGAAAGCGCGCACATAAGAAGCGGTGCCGCCTTGACCAGCGTATTGCCGAGATACTTGCGGGCAGCGGCTGCCGTGGGATAGGTAAAGTAATTCTTCAGGATCGTTACAATGGCTTCCGTGGCTCCCGCGGGATTGATGATCAAAAGCGCGACATAGCCGACCAGCAGGCCAAGCAGGATGCAGAGCAGCGCGGCGATGATCGACTGAACCGCCGGCCTGGAAAGAAATTTACGCATTTTTACCCATCTCCTTTCTCCTGGCTCCGGCCATATACAGACCGAGTTCTTCGGGGGTGGTCGTCTTCGGATCGAATTCGCCGACGATCTCTCCTTCATACATTACGAGGATCCGGTCGGATACGCTCATAACCTCATCAAGCTCCAGTGAGACGAGCAGGATCCCGTTTCCCTTGTCCCGGTGGGCGATCAGCTCCTTATGGACGCCCTCGATCGCTCCCACGTCAAGTCCCCTTGTCGGCTGAACGGCAAGAAGAAGTGAAGGCTCCCGGTCAAGCTCCCGCGCAATGATCGCCTTCTGCTGGTTGCCCCCCGACATGGCCCTCGCCATCGTCGTTGCGCCCTGTCCGGACCGGATATCATAGCGTTCAATGAGCCCTTCGGCATATTCCTGAATCTGGGGTTTCTTTAAGAATCCGTATTTCGTCGAGAATTCCGGCTCAAAATAGCTCCGGAGCACCAGATTGTTCATCAGGGAATAGTCAAGCACCAGGCCGTGCTTATGGCGGTCTTCCGGGATGTGCCCGAGCCCTGCCGCATAACGGCTCCGGATGGGTGCGGACTGGATCTCCTTTCCGTTCAGAACGATCTTTCCCGAAGTACAGTTTTCAAGGCCCGAAAGCCCGTACACCAGTTCCGTCTGTCCGTTTCCGTCGATTCCGGCGATACATACGATCTCGCCGGCCCTCACATCGAAGGATACGTTGTTCACGGCATTATTGTTATGCAGCTTGCTCGGCACCGTCAGATTCTCCACATGGAGGATCACGTCTTTCGGCTCAGCGTCCTTCTTGTCCACCACAAACTGCACATTACGTCCGACCATCATGCGGCTTAACGCATTGGGATCCGTTTCGCTGATATTCACGGTTCCGATGCATTTTCCTCTCCGAAGGACCGTGCAGCGGTCCGCCACCGCCATGATCTCCGCCAGTTTATGAGAAATGAAGAGGATCGACTTTCCCTCATTTGCGAGATTCTTCATGATCTTCATCAGTTCCTCGATCTCGGCGGGGGTAAGAACGGCCGTAGGCTCATCGAATATAAGGATCTCATTGTCCCGGTACAGCATTTTCAGGATCTCGGTCCTTTGCTGCATGCCGACGGTGATATCCTCGATCAGCGCATCCGGATCGACCTTAAGGCCGTATTTCTCCGACAGATCCAGAATCTTTTTTCTGGCAAGATCCTTCCGGAGCAGCCCGTGCTGCGTCGTCTCCTGCCCGAGGATGATATTGTCGAGAACGGTAAAGCACTGAACCAGTTTGAAGTGCTGATGCACCATTCCGATCCCCAGCGCGTTCGCGTCGTTCGGCGATTTGATCTCAACCGTCTTTCCGTCCTTTTTGATCGTACCTTCCTCTGCCTGATACAGGCCGAAGAGGACGCTCATCAGGGTGGATTTGCCTGCCCCGTTCTCGCCGAGAAGCGCGTGGATCTCTCCCCTTTTCAGCTGAAGCGTGACATTGTCATTCGCTATGATGCCGGGGAAACGCTTCGTAATGTTCAGCATCTCTATGGCGTATTCATTCTTCTCTTCCAACTGATATCCCCCCGTTTCTTCAGAGAATACGGATCTTAGAAAAAAAGGCCGGAAGACTTTTGATCTGCCGGCCTTTGCATTTGAAATAACCGATTACTTGATATTGCCCTGGAAATTGATCGTCACGTTCGAAGCGGAAGGCTGTTCCGCGGAAGAATCGTTCGATACGCTTACCTTGCCGGATACCATATCCGCAACGAGGGCTTTGTAATCCGCCTCCTGGAAACCATCCGTCCAAACGGTGGAACCCGCAAGACCTACATAGTTCTTGGACATATCGTCCGCGGATACCAGACCGAGGTTCTGGATCTGGCCTGCGTAATCAGCCCATTTCCCGTCCTTGATCGCCGTAAGGAGCGTGTTTACCGTTGCCTGAAGACCCTTCATGGCCGAGGTGATCGTCATACCGCTTCCATAGCTTCCGTCGATGGTAGCCTTCTGGTCAACGTCAACACCGATCACCTTGCCGCCGGTCTTTGCAGCTGCTTCCGCAGCAGAGGTAAAGATACCGCCGCCGCATGCGAATACGACTTCCGTGCCGCCCTGATACCAGGTATCCATTGCGGCCGTGATATCGGAATCACCGTAGAACTGGTTGCCGTATGCGTAATTCACTTCAACAGCGGCACCGGTCTCAGCCGCAGCTGCATCCGCGCCCTGAACGAATCCGTATCCGTAACGGATAACTGCGGGAACCGCCATACCACCGAGGAATCCGAGCTTCGTATAGCCCATCTTAACCGCTGCATAGCCTGCCATATAGCCGGGAAGTTCTTCCTGATATACAGCCGAGAATACATTCGGGAAGGTCTTGCTGTTGAAATCCGAGGAATCGCCTTCAAGGTCATACTCGGAAACGTCAAGAGCCACGAACTTCACATCGGGATAGGTGTCGGCCGTCTCCTTGATCGCGCCGGCAAAAGCATAACCCGGCATTACAACTACATTGTAGCCGTCCGCGATGGCCTTATCGATCATGGCTACGCGCTCCGCATCCGAATCGCCTTCGGGCTTGTAGTACGTAAAGTCCACGCTGTTGGCCTCACCGAAAGCCTTGCAGGCCTCATAGGTCGCCTGGTTAAAGGACTGGTCCGTGATATCACCATAATCCGTGATCATCGCAACCTTCATATTGGCGGAAGCCGAGCCGGATCCTCCCTTGGACCCGCAGGCAGCGAGTGATGCAACCATCATCGTGATGACAAGCAGTGAAAGTAACTTTTTCATCTTATTTCCCTCCATTCGTATTGAGAAAATATAATACTATCTGATTATACACAATTTTGAGAAGAAAGTCACTAAGAGAATAAGCTCAGTGGTCCGCCCTACCCCGTGATCACCAGACCGTAGTGGCGGGCCTGTACGGCCAGTTCCAAGCGGCTGCGATAACCGGTCTTCTGCAGCATATTGGAGATATGCATCTTGACGGTTGACGACTCGATGCATAACTTGTCTGCGATCTCCTTATTGGAGAGACCTGCTACGAGTTCACGGAGTATCTCTATCTCCCGCTCGGTGAATTCGGTACTTGCGGCATTGCCCAGAGATACTGACGGCTGTTTCTCGGGATATACGGATTCGCCTGCCATGGTCCGATTCATGATCTCGCGGATGGACTGCTCCTGTATCTCCTTGTGCCAGAAGCTCTCGATACCTATCTCACGCGCCCGGTTCTCATATGAGAATTCAGGCATGGATGTGACTATGATGATCTTGGTCTCAGGTCTCGCTTCCTTGATCTTAGCGGCTGCATCAAGTCCGTTCATACTGCCTGGGATCAGCACATCCATAAGTACCAGATCCGCCGGATTCTCACGCACATAATCTGCTGCCTGTACTGCTGTTGCAAACGTTCCTGCCAGAACATAATTCTCCGATTGCTTCACCGCACTTTCAAATATCTCCCTTATCATGCGGAAATCTTCCGCTATCACTACTCTGTATGCCATATCTCGTTCCCCCTTCTTCTCGGAAGCGTTATCCTAAGCTCGAATACGGGCTTAGTGACTATCTCCATGCTTCCTCCGACTCTTTCAACCTCATTGCGCAGATTCTTAAGTCCGCCTTTCTCCGATACTTCTCCCGCTTCCCTGTGGTCGCCGTTCTTAAGACTGATAACGTATTCTGCCTCATTCTCCGTCACGTACACAGTCACTTCGTCCGAATCCGCATGCTTAAGCGTATTGCCTATATGAACCGATATTGCCTCGTCCACAACCGGGATGAGTTCCTGTTCTTCCGGCAGTTCTCCCAATATGCGTAGCTTAATCCCCAGCATGTTCGCTTCCTTGGATATGACATAATAAGGAAGCTCCCACTCTTCCGGTTTATCGCTCACCAGATGTCTTATATTATCCTGCCAGAAATCGATCATCCTCTCCACGTCCACGCTGTCAGGTGAATACAGGTATCTCTTGGCGATCAGAATGCTCTGTCCGATATTGTCATGAAGTGCTATCTTAAGCTGCAGCAGTTCCCTGTTCATCGTCACATATTCAATGGTGCCCATAAGAGCCTTAAGTCGGCTGTTTAAGATCCTTGCTCTGTTCCGCTTCTCATCGAGTTCTTCGGACAGCCGGTATTCGCTGCTTATATCTACCGCTATCACTTCATAGGCCCCGGTGAGCTCCCTGTCTTTCCAGGTAAACGGAACAGCCTCTGCCGCTTCATCCATGGCGATCATCATCCTGAAGGCATCATCATACTCAAGCGTGACCACATTGTGTGAAGTCTGAGCCACACATCCTCAACCGCCGTCTCGAACATCTCATATGCCAGAAGTACCGCCTTCGACGGAAGCTCACATTCTCCTTTCTCCGTATAATTGCAGAAGATACCTTTCAACTGTAAATACTGCAGAGACTCACTTATGGCCATTCCGAGTTCTTTCGAAGACAGGGCGGACACCGCGTCGGTAAGGATCATCAGATTCCCCATCCTCTTAATGTATGCACTCAGTACGGATGCATAGATGATGCCGTTGCGGAATTCTTTATCGTCCCGTTCCTCCCGGAGCTTATTGAGCAGATCGTTCACTCTTACGGCTTTGGTCCTGACTGCGCTGGCTATCCTGTTGTAGAGCCTGTTCTTGGTCTCAAAGCTTACTCTCTCGGCCCGGACCTTGTTCTCCTGACGGATCAGATCATTCTCGTTATTAAGTTCTTCCGTCACTTCCTCTATCTGATGGTTCAGCCTGTTGATGACAGTTATATCCTCAACCCACGTTACATATCCACCGGATATCAGCTCCTTACATACCCGGTGATCTTCATCTCCCTCGGTGCCTGTCCAGCTGCAGGAAACGACAGCGGGCCTGTTATCCTTGTCATAGATGCAGGCGTTGATCCCCGAATGATAGAAAAGCCTCCTGAATCCCGAATTGACCGGGATCAGTCCTATCTGTATGATGCTCTCAAACGCCATAATAAACGGTATGCAGACCGCCTCATGTATCTGGAACAGCTTATGTCCCGCGATCCTGGGCGAGCCGCCGACTATGAGATACCATGTCAGAAGGATAAGACTTACAGCTATACATATGGCCGGAATGTACCACTTCTTCCTGGCCGCTGTCAGCGAACACTTCTTAAAGATCACATATAGTGTTCCTACAGCCAGCGCCAGCCGCCAAAGAGTGATAACATAATAGAACCACGCATGTGTAAATTCCTTATCGGGATGAACGGTGATCTTATAGACCTGAGAATGCAGATTATTGGTCATCACTACCGCCACAAATACGATATTGATGATGATCAGTATCCGCTCAACGACCGGGAGATGCCTGTCATTGCTGACAGGTTCGATATATAAGGATGCCAGGAACATAAATAACGGAATCGCCGTGAGAGGAAGCGTATAGCCGTACCACAGATATTCCCTTACCGTGATATTCTCAAAATACGAGTATTTGCACATCCTTAAGAAAAACAGAAGGACCATGAAGGCACATGCAATAAGGAGCCTGCTTCTTACCCCGGGATCATCTATCCTCTGTCTGACTGTCTGCGCCCATATGATGATGATCGCAAGATAAGAAAATGTCGACAGATTGTGCGGCATATATCCCCTGACGGGGATCATGCAAGTGACGATCCCTGTTATAAACAGTATCGTACATATGATGATCTTCTTTCTGCTTGCAAAAAAATGCGTTCCACTTAACAGTCCCTCAACACGACATTTTGCAGACCCGTTTGCATGTATGGGAATATGCTTGCAGGCGGATCATACTATAACGAGTCGATCATCTCAATTATATATGTTTTCAGCAGTTGCGTTACCCCAAAATGGCGGTAAATTGCAAAAACAGAGCAGATGTTCAATCCGCTCTGTTCTGACTCTCATATGATATCCGTATATTCCTTATATCCGGGAGCAGCTATGAGTCCTGTGATCTGTCCGTGTGCTCCCCTGCAAGGTGAGGCAGACACTGCACGATCATGGTGATCAGGACTACTCCGAGCGCCGAAACATACATGCCCGCACCGAGAGCCATACCTACACCGAGTGTCACCCACAGGCCTGCTGCCGTGTTGATCCCCGTCGCAGCTCCTCTGTCACGGACCATAATGATACCGCCAAGGATACCCATTCCGGTGATGATACCCGCTGCCACTCTGGCTACATCACATGAGAATCCGGCGGTATTCATCACATCACCGAATCCGTACTTGGATATGACCATCATAAGCGAAGCTGCGATACATATCATCATGTGCGCCTTGATGCCCGCTGCCTTGCTATGCTTCTCCCTGTTGTATCCGATCACGTAGCCGCAGATCGCCGCCGCAAGGATACGTATCAGGTGTATCAGCTCTTCCAAATTGGCGAAACTGCTGAATTCTTTGATCATAATGACGCCGCTCCTTATTCCGTATTTCTCCGGTTATCCTAATACTCTCACTCTCTCATGGTCTGTCTCACAGTGCTTTTCTGTTGGTATGCGTTATTTTATCATACAACTGTCTTACCGCAAAAACAAGGCCCTCCGGAAAACCCGGAAGGCCTTATGATTACAGAGTTCTTATTGATTACTCGATGATCGACGCAACTCTGCCCGAACCAACGGTACGTCCGCCCTCACGGATAGCGAAGGTAAGACCCTGCTCCATAGCGATCGGATGGATCAGCTCGATCGTCATCTCAACGTTATCGCCGGGCATGCACATTTCGGTTCCTGCAGGAAGATTGCAAACGCCGGTAACGTCGGTGGTTCTGAAGTAGAACTGAGGACGATAGTTGTTGAAGAAAGGAGTATGACGTCCGCCCTCGTCCTTGGTCAGTACGTAAACCTGAGCCGTGAACTTGGTGTGGCACTTAACGCTGCCGGGCTTGGAAAGAACCTGTCCTCTTTCGATTTCGGTTCTCTGAATACCACGGAGCAGTGCGCCGATGTTATCACCCGCAACCGCCTCGTCGAGGAGCTTACGGAACATCTCGATACCGGTAACAACCGTCTTCTTGGTCTCTTCCTTGATACCAACGATCTCAACTTCCTCATTGAGGTGAAGGGTACCACGCTCTACACGGCCGGTAGCAACGGTGCCGCGGCCCGTGATCGTGAATACGTCCTCGACAGGCATAAGGAAAGGCTTATCCGTGTCACGAACGGGATCGGGAATATAGGAATCAACGGTATCCATGAGCTCCATGATCTTGTCGCCCCACTCGCTGGAAGGATCTTCGAGAGCCTTCAGAGCGGAACCCTTGATGATCGGGCAATCATTGAAGCCGTATTCTTCAAGCTGCTCGGTAACTTCCATCTCAACGAGTTCGATGAGCTCGGGATCGTCAACCATATCGCACTTGTTCAGGAATACTACGATGTAAGGAACGCCTACCTGACGGGACAGAAGGATGTGCTCCTTGGTCTGAGCCATAACACCGTCCGTAGCCGCTACAACGAGGATCGCGCCGTCCATCTGAGCAGCGCCGGTGATCATGTTCTTAACGTAGTCGGCATGTCCCGGGCAGTCAACGTGTGCATAGTGTCTCTTCTCGGTAGAATACTCAACGTGAGCGGTAGAAATGGTAATACCACGCTCTCTCTCTTCGGGGGCCTTATCGATATTTTCGAAATCAGTCGCCTCGTTTCCCGCAACTCTCTCGGCTAAAACCTTGGTAATTGCCGCGGTCAGAGTGGTCTTACCATGGTCAACGTGACCGATGGTACCGATGTTACAGTGTGTTTTGGTTCTGTCAAATTTAGCTTTAGCCATTGTTAGATTCTCCTCCTTATGATAGAGTCCTTCGAAATAATCAGCTAACCTTGATTATATAAAACTCAGCTGATGTTTTCAAGTGTTTTGTCATTCGTGTTATTTCTTGTTCGACAATACCTTTTCGGCCACATTCTTCGGTACGGGCTCGTACTTTTCGAAGAACATGGAGTAGTTGCCGCGGCCCTGGGTCTTCGAGCGAAGATCCGTGGAATATCCGAACATTTCGGAGAGGGGAACGAAACCGCGGACGATCTTGCCGCCGCCTACGTCGTCCATTCCCTCGATGCGTCCGCGGCGGGAATTGATATCGCCGATGACATCACCCATGTACTCCTCGGGCATGGTCACTTCAACCTTCATGATAGGCTCGAGCAGGATCGGATCCGCCTTCTGCATCGCTTCCTTGAACGCCATGGAACCGGCGATGTGGAATGCGAGTTCGGAGGAATCGACCTCATGATAGGAGCCGTCGAATACGGTAGCATGAACGCCGAGTACGGGGAATCCGCCGAGGATACCGCACTGTGCGGCCTCCTCGATACCCTCGCCGACTGCCGGGATGTATTCCTTCGGGATCGCACCGCCGACAACCGTGGATTCGAACTTGAAGAGTTCTTCGCCGTTCGCGTCCATGGGTTCGAACTTAACCTTACAGTGTCCATACTGACCGCGTCCGCCGGACTGCTTCGCATACTTGCTGTCCACCTCGACCGTCTTGGTAAAGGTTTCCTTATAAGCAACCTGCGGCGCGCCGACATTCGCTTCTACCTTGAATTCTCTTAAAAGTCTGTCAACAATGATCTCAAGATGCAGCTCGCCCATTCCGGCGATGATGGTCTGACCCGTTTCCTGATCCGTGTGAGCACGGAAGGTGGGATCTTCTTCAGCCAGTTTGGCAAGGGATTCGCCGAGCTTCTGCTGACCGGCCTTGGTCTTGGGTTCGATCGCAAGCTCGATAACGGGCTCCGGGAACTCCATGGATTCAAGGATCACGGGATGCTGCTCATCACAGATCGTATCACCGGTGGTCGTAAGCTTGAAGCCTACGGCAGCGGCGATGTCGCCCGAATATACCTTGTCCAGCTCGGTACGCTTGTTGGCATGCATCTGCAGGATGCGGCCGACACGCTCCTTCTTGTTCTTCGTTGCGTTGAGTACATAGGAACCGGAGTTCATGGTACCCGAATATACGCGGAAGAAAGCGAGTTTTCCTACGAAAGGATCCGCCATGATCTTGAACGCGAGAGCCGCGAAAGGCTCTTCGTCCGATGAATGGCGCTCGATCTCGTTGCCGTCCATATCCGTCCCCTTAATGGCGGGGATATCGGTCGGAGCAGGCATAAACTCAAGGATCGCATCGAGGAGCTTCTGTACGCCCTTATTCCGGTACGCGGAACCGCAGCAGACCGGAACGGCTGTACACTCGCAGGTGCCCTTGCGGAGAGCGGCCTTCAGTTCCTCGACCGTAAGTTCCTCGCCTTCGAGGTACTTCATGGTGAGGTCGTCATCCAGCTCGGCGATCTTCTCCACCAGTTCATCGCGATAAAGCTTCGCATCATCCTTCATGTCATCCGGGATGTCGACGATGGAAATGTCGTCACCCTTTTCATCATTATAAATGTAGGCCTTCATCTCAAACAGATCGATAATGCCCTTGAACGTATCTTCCTTACCGATGGGAAGCTGCGTTACGATCGCATTCTTTCCGAGTCTGTTCCGGATCTGGTCTACCGCACCGTAGAAATCAGCGCCAAGAATATCCATCTTGTTGATAAACGCCATTCTCGGTACATTGTAGGTGTCCGCCTGACGCCATACGTTTTCCGACTGCGGC
>JAILLW010000041.1 GCA_024692955.1 Lachnospiraceae bacterium
ACACACTGGCACAGCCCTATTTTCAGACCAAAGGGAGAACTCTCCTTGTCGTCTGCGAGGAGGGAGAGGTGGAATATGACGAGGAGCTCCTTAAAAGGACCCGCACGGATCTTGTGGTAGTGGAAGAGCAGGAGGATATGACTCCGGCCAAACTCATCGAGTTCGATAAATTCTACAAGCCGGAGAGGATCCTCATAGAATGGAACGGAATGTGGAACTTTAAGGAGCTGAAGCTTCCCTTCCATTTTTCTCTCGAACAGCAGATCACGATGATCGATGCCTCAACCTTTGTGAACTACTACACGAATATGCGGTCGCTCCTCGCGGAGATGGTCCGGAATTCCGAGCTCATCATCTTTAACCGCTGCGACGGCGTCCTTGAGGAACTTCCGAATTTCAAGCGGAACATCAAGGCGGTGAATCAGAAGGCGGATATCATCTTTGAAGGCTCACAGGGTGAGATCACGACCATCTTCGAAGAGGATCTTCCCTTTGACCTGAATGCACCGGTTATCGAATTAGATAACGAGGGTTATGGAATCTGGTATATCGACAGTCTGGACAATCCGGACCGCTATGTGGGAAAGACACTTCGCTTCAAGGGGATCGTTATGATCCCGCCCGAATTCCCGAAGGGATATTTTATCCCGGGGCGGATGGCGATGACCTGCTGTGCGGAGGATATGGCTTTTCTCGGCTTTGCCTGCCGCTATGAAGGGACAGGATCCTTAAAGGAAAGACAGTGGGTCGAGGTGACCGCGAAAGTAACCAAGGAACCTTTTCAGGCTTACGGAGGGGAGGGACCGGTTCTTCAGGCTCTGTCCGTTGAACCGACGAAACCGCCGAAGCAGGAAGTGATCAGTTTTTCATGAATCCGAAATGCAGGCTCTGCCTTATCCGGGAGATCGATCCGGCGGAATACGAATCGAAGATCAAACGCCTCATCGACCTGATGGATGAGAAGGAAAAAACAACCGAAGCCGAATATGAAAACAGGCTTGGCATCTGCCAGGCCTGTCATTATCTGAATCAGGGCACCTGCACCGCCTGCGGCTGCTTTGTGGAACTTCGCGCAGCCTCGAAGGCGGGGCACTGTGCTTATCACAAGTGGTGATTATTTCACGGTGACGTTCGTCACATGGGGCTGAGGCCCTTCATACCAGTAAAGAAATCCCTCAAGATCGATGGTATCGCCGACCTTCAGATTCTTAACCGCGTTGTAGACCGGGGTGGAATTGTCGGTTAGATAGGATTCCACGGTAAAGGTATAGGTCTTTCCGCCTATGGAAACGTTGAAATAAAGGTCATCGCCGTCGGAGCCGGAGCCGTCCCAGGAATAAAGGAACGCGGCACCGAGTTCGTCGGAAGCTTCCACGGTGGCACCCTTTACGGAAACGAGCTGATTCTGATATTTGATGAGATCATCGGTTCCGAAGGAAGCGGTCACATCGACCGGGGTGGCGATATAATTGCCGTCCTCGATCTCGAAGGTGGCGTCCGTGATCTCGACTTCGCCGGACCATTCGCTCTTGAAGCCCTTTACTTTGATCTTGGTACCCGGTGTGAGCTTTGCGTAGTCTTCTTCCGAGCAGGGCATATCATAGAGGAAGTATCCGCCCTCCTTGTCCTGCGTGTAAAACCTCGCGGCATTTTCCCACCAGCCCTGTTTTGCCTGTACATAGGTCTCGACCGTGACTTCGGTCTCAAGCGGCGCAGCGGCATATTCCGCATAGGTCATTACGCCTTCGCTCTTTGCGTCTCCCGCGTCCGCGCCGGTTTTGCCGGATTTGGAACAGGCGGCAAGGCAGACCGCACCAAGCAGGGCGATCGCTGTCAAAACTGTCTTTTTCATAATGCTCCTCCTGTTAAACTGAGTGAATACTGTGAAACAAGCACATTATACCGTAAATCCCGTTAAAGTCAACAACCGGCCGCAGAGTGGGAAAACGGAGGGTTTTTCGAAAGTTCTTTCGGGTGAAGGGGGATTGTGCTAAAATACCCTTATGATCACGGAAAAGATAAGAACCATCGATGAACTTCTCCAGTTTGTCGACAGCCTCTATGAAAAACACAACCGAAGACTCTGGTACCGCGGCTCGGAAGACGCGGAACTGCCGCTCATCCCTTCGATTCAGCGAAGCGAAAAAAGGATTCGGGAGGAGCGGTTCCTCACGAATGATTTCTATATCCGGGCGAAGCAGATCATGAACCATCCGCCGGAAAAGAAGAACTACGCTGGCTGGGTATCCATCATGCAGCATTACGGAATGCCGACGAGACTCCTCGACTGGAGCAAGTCCCCGCTCGTGGCGGCTTTTTTCGCCACGGAGACCTGGAAGAACACACCGGATACGGACGCCGCGGTGTGGGTACTGATCCCGGAGCGTTTTAATGAGATGATGGGCTTCGGCTTCTGCATCTATCCGGTGGATGCCGAGACCACACAGGAGATGCTGCTCCCGGCCTTCAAGCACAATCATCACAATCATGAGCTGGACGACCGGATTCTGGCCTGCAGCTCCACGGACAACAATCTCCGGATGTATATGCAGCAGTCCAACTTCACGGTGCACAATTCCCTGCGCCGGCTGGAGGATATCTGCGATGAGGAGACCCTGTATAAGATCATTATCCCGGCGGACCGCAAGCACTATTTCCTGCACAGTCTGCGGGTATTCGGGATCACGGAGAGCTGGATCTATCCGGATCTTGATCATATCTCCCGGGATCTTACCTATTCCTACGATATTTGAATGATATTCAGGTGATATTCAGCCTTCGGGCAGAGGACGGATTATGAAGATCGTATTGAAAAACCTGACCAAGCGCTTTCCGAACCGGAATAAAAAAGGCGGCGCGGACGTGATCGCGGTCAATGACTTTGATTTCGAGATTCCCGACGGGATGCTGGTAGGGCTTCTGGGACCTTCCGGCTGCGGAAAGAGCACCACGCTCAATCTGATCTCGGGCCTTGAAAAGCCGTCGGAGGGACGGATCTTTTTCGGAGAGGACGATGTTACGGACCTTCCTCCGGAAAACCGGGGCGTCGGCCTTGTTTTTCAGAGCTATGCCCTTTATCCCCATCTGAATGTGTTCCGCAATATCCGTTTTCCGCTGGAAAACTTCCGCGGGAAGGACAGGCTCACGAAAGAGGAGATGGAAAAGAGGGTGGTCGAGGCCGCGAAGCTTGTGCAGATCGATCATCTGATGGAAAGAAAGCCTTCGGAGCTTTCCGGCGGGCAGCAGCAGAGAGTCGCCATCGCGCGGGCTCTTGTCAAGATGCCGCGGGTACTGCTCCTTGACGAGCCTCTGTCCAATCTGGACGCCAGACTCCGCCTTCAGACGAGGGAGGAGATCCGGAGGATCCAGCAGGAGACAAAAATAACAACTGTTTTTGTTACTCATGATCAGGAAGAGGCCATGAGCATTTCCGATCTGATCGTGGTCATGAAGGACGGTGTCGTTCATCAGATCGGAAAACCCCAGGACGTATACGACGATCCCATCGATCAGTTTGTGGCCCAGTTCCTGGGAACTCCGCCGATCAATATGTTTGACGGGGAAGTCAGGAACGGACAGCTTTATATCGGTGAGGATAAGGTGCTGGACGTTCCCGGTGTGAGGGACGGCGCGGTCGCGGCGGGGATCCGCCCGGAGGGCTTTATCCTCGACTATGAGGGGCCGCTTGTCTGCGAGCTTACAAGGCTCGAGGTCATGGGGCGGGATGTCAGCATCATCTTTAAGGATGAGGCGATGAAGGGCGAAGCCGTCCGTGCGATCATAGACGCGAAGAGCCGCGTGGATACGGGATCCGGGAAAGTGAGTTTTTTCCTGAAACCCGACAAGGTACACCTGTTTGAGCCCGAAACCGGGGAACGGCTCCGTTTCGGAAAGGCGGAATAAGTATGGAAAGATCGGGCTGGAAAGCATTTCTCTATCTGATACCCGCACTTCTTTTCCTGGGGGCGTTTATGATCTACCCCCTTTTCGACGTATTTATCTACTCCTTTGAGGAGGGTTATAATTCGGCCTCCCAGACCTATTTCGGAACGGGATTCTACAACTATTCCTATGTCCTTCATGATCCGTATTTCATGCAGGCTCTTAAGAACACCTTCATCCTTGTGATCATCACGGTGCCGGTATCCACCGGGATCTCACTGCTGATCGCTCTCGGCCTGAGTTCGATCCCGAAGCTGAAGGAGCTTTACCAGACCGTGTTCTTTCTGCCCTATGTGACCAATACGCTGGCGGTCGGACTGGTCTTTATGATCCTCTTTAAAAAGACGGCCTATTCCGAAGGACTTATCAATCTTCTGATCAATCTTTTCGGCGGAAGGAGCGTGGATTTCATTGACTGTCCCTACTGGGCGAAGATGTTCGTCCTCTGTTTCTATACGGTCTGGATCGTAATGCCCTTTAAGATCCTGATCCTGACAAGCGCTCTGGCCTCCGTGGATCCTGTCTATTACCGGGCGGCCCGGGTGGACGGAACTTCGAAGACAAGGATCTTCACGAAGATCACGGTACCGCTGATCTCGCCCATGATCTTTTACCTCGTGATCACGGGATTTATCGGCGCTTTCAAAGCCTATTCGGATGCGGTAGCACTTTTCGGGGTCAATCTGAATGCCGCCGGAATGAATACCATCGTCGGCTATGTCTATGACATGCTCTACGGAGATTCCGGAGGCTATCCCTCCTATGCCTCCGCCGCGGCGATCCTGCTCTTTATCATCGTGCTGACGATCACCTGCATCAACCTGCTCGTCAGCAGAAAGCATGTGCATTATTCATGAATACGGAATACGATCTGATCAGCAAACAGGCAAGAAGAAGAGAAACGGTCCGAAGGACGGTGGTCTATACACTGCTGTCCGTCTGGGGGATCGTTGTGCTCTTTCCCTTTTACTGGATGGTCTTAAGCTCGATCAAGAGCTTCGCTTCCTATAATTCCGAACATATTCCCCGCTTTATCGCCTCGGACCCCACCTTTGAGAATTACAGGAATGCCTTTGTTCAGGTAAATCTGAGCAGATATCTGGTAAACACGCTGATCTATACGCTGATCACAACGGCGCTTATGCTGGTTGTGATCACGCTGAGCGCCTATGCCTTCGCACGGCTTAAGTTCCGGGGGCGGGACCTTCTCTTTACGCTTTTTCTTGCGCTGATGATGATCCCGAACGAACTGGTCATCATCACGAACTTTGTGACCATCACGGATATGGGCCTTCGGAATACCTTTACCGGACTGATCCTTCCTTCCGTCACCTCGGTCTTTTATATCTATCTTCTGAAGGAAAACTTCGCACAGGTTCCGGAGGATCTTTACTATGCCGCGAAAGTGGACGGGACACCGGACCTGCGCTATTTATGGAAAGTAATGATTCCGATCTGCCGTCCGACAATGATAACTATTGTTATTTTAAAAGTGATCGAATGCTGGAACGCCTATGTATGGCCCAGACTCATTACGGACAATGCGGACTATTATCTGGTTTCCAACGGGATCCAGGAGATCCGGGAGAACGGGTTCGGAAGAGAGAACATTCCGGCGATGATGGCGGCGGTGGTCGTGATCTCTGTCCCGCTCGTTGTGCTGTTCCTGATCTTCCATAAAAAGATCATGGAGGGAGTGGCAAGAGGAGGTACCAAGGGATGAAAAACGGCCTCCTGAGAAAAATTACACATGTTATTCTTTCGGGTGCACTTTTGATATCGACCGTTATTTATACCTGCGGCTGTCATGGTTCAAGGGGGAACGAGCCCTTTGCCATGCCGGAAGCGA
>JAILLW010000059.1 GCA_024692955.1 Lachnospiraceae bacterium
CATGGTTCTGACCGACCTGCACTTTTCCAGCCATATGTCATAAGAAAAGCAGGGATATTCGAGATTCTCGATGATCATCCTGCCGCGGATGCCGTCACCGAAGTATTCCCAAAAGGCCTTTGCTTCATCCGGTCTTAAGCAGTCATTCGGAAAGGAGTTTATGGATATCCTTTCCGTATAGCCCCTCAGAATATACGCCTGCATCGCACCGAATAACGTTGCGACTTCCAGAACATGCAGATTATCCGATTCCAGATATTCGTTTATCAGCTCCAGAACAGTCTTGTCCGTCGGACGCATAAGCGCTTCCCATGCATAGACTTTTTTACCGTCCGGATAGAAGATCGGCTGGAAAACATAATTGATCGAAAATTTCCCCAGCGCTGTCAGTATTTTTTTGTCCAAAGGTAAAAATTCATAATAAATCATATGACTGCATCCGATAGTTTGACGTCAATTAGTTTGACCGCAAACTAATATACGGAAATTATACGTTCCTGCTATTTCGTTGTCAATCCTGGATGACAGAGCGGCGAAAACCGTATATAATATAAATAGTTTGGAAGTAAAACTGTTTTTTTCGGAGATTTTCCTATGGATAAGATCAAATCATTGCTGCCTATGCTGATCGCGCATACGGCATTCAAAAAAAACATCGAAACGAATCTGAAGAAATTCGGATTAAACCCCGGAAACCCTAAGGTCATGCTGTATATTGCGGAGCATGAAGGCTGCCGTCAAAAGGATCTGGCAGAAGCATTTTATCTGGAAACATGCACATTATCTTCTGTCCTGTCCAATATGGAGGACAGCGGATTCATAGAAAGAAGGCGGCATGAAAACGACAAACGGTCGTATAACATATACACGACCACTAAAGGCCGTCAGATTCTGGAAACCGTCAGAAACCAGTTCGAAAGCACCATAGAAACAGCTCTTTCGGGTTTCTCCTCCGAGGAAGCGGTACTGCTCCACGACTATCTTGACCGTGTTGCCCGCAATCTGAAGGACGCAAACTCTCAGCTGATCTGATTCCGCACCGGCATCTCTTATTGATACCCGGGGGATAATTGTCACATTCCGCTTTTCAGCTTCCGGAAAAGTTTTCCGGAAACTTTCAAAAAACTTGTTCAAAAAAACTTGCGCATAAAAGACAGATGTGATATCTTTTTAGTTGTATTTAAATTAGTTTAGATTGTTTTGAAAAGATGAGGCTTGCAGGGACGTATTATGTCCCTGTTAGCCTTGTTTTTTTGTGATAAGGAGGACTTATGAACAGAAAACACTTCGCCGGCCTGCTGGCCGGAATGATCATCCTTTCTGCCGGCTGTACCCGGGGTTCGGGGGCGGAGGGAGACGAACCGGGGGAAACCGCGGATACTTTAAGCGCCATGGATACGGCCTGTAACTACACGGTTTCCTACGACGGGATCGCAGCGAAAGACATCTCATCTCCGGGGGTTGCGGTCCATGACCCTTCCATTCTGAAGGCAGGCGGAAACTATTACATCTTCGGATCGCATATGACGGCCGCGAAAAGCTCCGATCTTTTCGGCTGGGAAATGATCGCGGACAACTACATGAAGACCAATCCCGTTTACGGTCAGATCTACGATGTTGCCGACGCCGCTTTTGCCTATGCGGGAGACAAAAAGAGCCTGATACCGACGGACGACAAATCCACCCATGTATGGGCACCGGACGTGATATACAACAAAACCATGGGAAAGTACTGCATGTATTACTGTACTTCTTCCACATGGAACGCCTCCAATCTGTGTTTCGGGATCGCAGACTCACCGGAGGGGCCGTATATCTGGCAGAAAGCCCTGATCTATTCCGGCTTCGGGTCAAAACAGCTGGATGAAACGGACGTTTTAGACCATGTGGACGAGGAATATGCCCGCAAGCACTATATCAAAGGCGGCGGATACAATTACGAGGACTGTCCGAACGCCATAGATCCGAGCGTCTTTTATGACGCGGACAACAGACTCTGGATGGTATACGGATCATGGAGCGGAGGGATCTTTCTGCTCGAACTCGACCCGGGCACCGGTGATGTGATCCATCCCGCCCCCGATGAAAATGCGGGTGTGGATGCATACTTCGGCAAACGGCTGCTCGGCGGAGGGCACATATCCATAGAGGGCCCGTACATCCTGTATGACAAAACCTCCGGCTTCTATTATCTCTTCGTTTCCTACGGCTCGCTTGTTTCCAACGGAGGATACCAGATCCGGGTATTCCGGTCAAAGAAGCCGGACGGTCCCTACACGGATATGAACGGTGAATATCCCGGAAAAAGCGCTCTGCACCAGAATTTCGGACTGAAGATGTCCGGAAACTATAAACTGCCGAGCCTTGAAAAAGCCTATATGGCCACGGGACACAATTCCGCATTGATCGACGATGACGGAAAGATGTACGTGGTTTATCACACCCGTTTCAACGACAGCGGCGAAGGACATTCTCCACGCGTTCACCAGTTCTTCCTCAACGAAGACGGATGGCCGTGCGAACTACCCTATCAGACCTGCGGGGAAAACATATCCGAAACCGGTTATGACCGGTCGGAGCTGACAGGCAGATATTTTGTGACCAGCCAGGGTACGGATATCAGCAGCGATATCGCAAATCCCGTGATCCTTTACCTGAAGGACGACGGTACGATAAGCGGCAGAAAAGCGGCCGGAGAATGGTCAGTCCGGGACGGACCCCCCCGGATGACGGTCACGATAGACGGAACGGAGTATAAGGGGATCTTCTGTCCCATGAAAGACGAGGCAGGCACGGATGTCATGACCTTCTCGGCCGTCGGCAGCAATACCACGGTCTGGGGAGTCAGCTATCCCGGAAAATAAAAAAGGAGATACGAAGAAGATGAGCGCGATTCTTAAGTACAACGAACCCTGGATCCTTCAGAGAGCGGATCCCTACATTCTGAGATCCGACGACGGATCCTATTATTTCACCGCCTCGGTCCCGGAGTATGACCGGATCATTCTTCGAAAAGCAGATTCGCTGGAAGGATTAAAGGATGCCGGGGAAACCGAGATCTGGCACAAACACGAATCCGGGCCGCAAAGCATACACATATGGGCTCCGGAACTGCATTTTCTCTTCGGGAAATGGTACATCTATTATGCCGGCGGCGACCGGGACGATATCTGGGCCATCCGTCCCTATGTTCTGGAATGTACCGGCAGCGATCCCGTAAATGACGAATGGTTCGAACGGGGTATCATGAGGTGCGCAAAAGACGACGAGTTTTCCTTCCGGGCATTTTCACTGGATGCCACCGTCTTTGAAGCGGGCGGGCGCCATTATTACATCTGGGCAGAAAAGGTTGGCGTCGGCAAGCAGATATCCAACCTCTACATCGCCGAAATGGAAAACGGATACACCCTGAAAACGGTCCAGGTGCTCCTTACCACTCCCGATTATGACTGGGAACGACGCGGATTCTGGGTGAACGAGGGACCGGCCGTGATCAAACGCAACGGAAAGATCTTCGTAACCTATTCCGCCAGCGATACGGGAACGGATTACTGCATGGGCATGCTGACCGCAGACGAATCCGCGGATCTTCTGGATCCTCTTTCCTGGAGAAAGGAAAGGTATCCGGTGCTCAGTTCCTCGGCGGAACACACCGTCTACGGGCCGGGGCACAATTCTTTCACCACGGATTCGGCAGGAAAGGACATCCTGGTCTATCACGCCAGGACCGAAACGAAGATCATCGGAGATCCTCTGTATAATCCGAACCGTCATACCATGCTCATGCCGATCCGATGGATTGACAACAGGCCGGTATTCTCGTATGACTGACTGAGGAAACAAAAACGCTCCCGGATGCCGATAAAGGTCCGGGAGCGTTTCTTTCGGTATAGATCATTGCGGGATGGGCGAATAGTTCAGATTTACATTGATATCCTGATCATAGTTGCCGAAAGTCTTTCCGAACAGTGTAAGCCCGCCCACGTGCTTGGAAGTTTCCTCAACCGCCATTTTCAGCCGGATCGTGCTGGTATAGTCCAGCTTCAGGGAATTCGTCGTAACATCGGAAATCTGAAGTCCGTCGATGAAAGTTCCCTTCCGGTTAATGACCAGAAGTTTGAGAAGTCCGTACTGATTCCAGTTGTTAAACCACCAGTCGGGCGTGAACATTCCCCGCACGTCTCCGTAATCTCCCGGCGAGGTCCAGACGCCGACCAGTATGTCATTGATATAAAAGGAAATATCCGAAGGCCAGTTTTCATCAACACCGGGGGCTTCCGAGCTGATCTCCATGGAGACGGAGATCTGACTGATCCTGTTGTTTCTCGGAATCAGGTTCGGAATCGTATATTCCACATATCCTTTGGTAAACCACACAATATCCGCCTGAAAACGGTCCGGATGGTCAAAATACCGGATATCATCCAGTTCTCCGATCAGGGAAGTGCTGGTCGCCAGTCCGCAGGTAGGCCATACATCATGCGACGTAAACTGCCCGACCTTGATCTGGGTTCTGTAGATGTTTGCATCATCCACGGGCTTCTCTATGTCGATCAGGATCTTATCCTGCCGAAGAGAGCAGATTTTCTGATTGCCATGGCCGGAAGACTCACTGGAAATGGATATGAGATCACACTCCTCCAGTTTCTTGATATGTCCCGTGAGCGCGCCGTTGGTAATCTTTAATTGTGAAGCCAGCTGGTTCATGCTCATCGGTCCGTTCTCCAGCAGAATATTGAGAAGCTGTATGCGAATATCCGAACCGAGCGCCTTGAAGACTTCCAGGCCTTCATCCAAAGAAGTGATATGTATCATGTTGATGTCCTCCATGGGTTAATCGTTTAATTATTCCTAAAATAGTATACCATCATTAAGGGCTCTCGTCAAAGAAAATCTGAAAATTCTTATTCAAAAACCTGCCTTTTCTGCCCCTATTATATTTAATAAGGTCTAAATTACTATACTATAATCGCTTAATTGATTAAATAAATGGCGCAAAGGCCGACGCGAATATGGCAATGTGCACAATCCGGAGGAGCTCCTTTCGGTTAAAATTCACATATTTCTAAAATAGTTTATATTTTATTAAAATAGTTCTTGACCCGGTAAACTAAAATGCATTATAGTAAAGCCATAGCAAATGCATCAGACATCGCTCTTGAACATAACGAGCCTCATCTTTATATCAGGAATGAAAGTCGAAAGCACAGGGCTATGGCAATAACTAAGGGCAACAAGTAAAGGAGGAAACAAATGAAAAAGAAACTCGTAAGCGTCTTATTAAGCGCGGTTATGACAGCCTCTCTCCTGTCCGGCTGCGGCGGCAGCGAAGCCGGCACAGCTGCCGATGCGGGATCCGGAGAAGCCGTTGAAGAAACTGCGGCGGCTGCAGATGAAGTGGAAGAAGCCGCGGAAGAAGATACCCCTACGGCAACCTTCGGTGATTCATCCGGAACGCACCTTGAGATGTGGACATTCGTGGAACTTCACGGACAGCACTATAAGGATATGGCTGAAGTCTGGAATGAACAGCATCCCGATGAGACCATCGAGATCACCTGCACAACGTATCCCTACAGCGACATGCACACCAAGCTTCTCAGCTCTCTCGAAGCCGGCACCGGCGCTCCGGACATCTGCGATGTGGAAGTCGGTCAATATCCCAACGTGGTAGCCGGACTTGACAACTGGCTCGTTCCCCTTGACGATTACGCATCGGAATACATGTCAACCATGGTTCCCGCCAGAATGGAGCTCTATCAGGGATCTGACGGACACTATTACGGAGCTCCGTACCATGTAGGCGCCTTCGCAATGTACTATAATGTGGCTGCCATGGCGGAAGCGATGGGTATTTCCAATGACGAAGTGATCGCAAAGATCGATGCAGTGAAGACCTGGGCGGATTATGAAGCTCTCGGCAACGAATACGTTTCCGCGATCAATACGGAAGGCAAGTACTGGACCAGCGTTGATACGGGCGGTGTTGACTGGATGTGGCTTGCAATGGCCGAATATGGCGATGACTGGACCGGAGGCTTTGAAGGTCCCGCAAACGTAAATCTTGCTTCCGTAAAGAAAATGATGGAACTGCAGCAGAACTGGCTTAAGAGCGGTATCGCACAGATATCCCCCGATGGTCACGTGGACCTTGAAGCAGGATTCCAGAACATTCTTGATCATAATATCGTGTCCTTCCCGAAGGCGCTCTGGTATATGAGCCGTTTCACCAACTATATGGCTGACGAAAAAGGCAACTGGTATATCGCAAAATGCCCCGTTTTCGAAGAAGGTCAGAAATGCTCCGTCGGTGTCGGCGGAACCGGCACGGTAGTAACACAGCAGTCCGAAAACAAGGATCTTGCCGCAAGATTCCTCTGCTGGGCAAAGATGTCGGATGAAGGCGAACAGCATATCTGGGATAAACTCGGATTTGATGTCTGCAATGCCGCGATGTGGACACAGGATTCCTTCGCACACGACGACAACAATCAGTTTAACGCATTCTTCATCAACTATCCTTACGATGTGCTGAACGAGATCGGCATGGATAACATCGGCAAGATCTCCGTTGTATCCATCAGCCCCACGATCAATGAGTATATGTGCACCACAACGCTGAACGAGGTGTTCGAGGATCCCGATTACAGCATCGACGATGCGCTTCAGGAAGCACAGGACGCCATCGATCTTGAGCAGTAAAAGGTTTCATACTTTTTCCTTCAGCAGGAAAAAGATATAATATGCCTCAGAGGGGGATGCCGGCTCATCAGGCATCCCTCTCAAACAACAAAGGATTATGGAAAGGATTTCCGGAAGGAGGATGAGTCGCGTGAAGACCAAAAATTTCCTTTATTCGCAAAAGGTCGCACCCTATGTGTTTGTATTACCTTTTATCCTGAGTTTCGTTGTCTTTTGGATCTACCCGCTCATCACCGCCTTCACCATGAGTTTCCAGAAGATCACGCCCACAGCCACCGACTGGGTGGGTATTTCGAACTATGCGAAGCTTCTGAAGGATAAAGTATTTCTTCTGGCGGTCAGGAACAGCGCTACCTATATGTTCTTCACACTGGTACTGCTGATCCCTTTCCCGATGATATTTGCTGTTCTTATGGACTCCCATATCGTGAAAGGGAAAGGTTTCTGGAAAGCGATCCTTTACATGCCGGCTCTTACCTCGGTCGTTATCTCTGGTATGCTGTTCCGGCTTATGTTCACGGAATACAAGACAGGTCAGATGAACCTGATCACCCAGGCTCTCGGACTCGGAACGTATAAATGGCTCAAAAACGGATGGTCCGGTATGCTTGCCCTGCTGGTACTTGCATGCTGGAGATGGACCGGAGTAAACATGCTGTATTTCCTGTCCGGTCTCAAGTCCATCGATACGGCGCTTTATGAGGCTGCCGATATAGACGGCGCCACCCCCGTACAAAAGTTCTTCTACGTTACGCTTCCGCTGCTCAAGCCTACCACGATCTACGTACTGACCATTTCGGTTTACGCGGGACTTGCGATGTTCCTGGAATCCTATATGTTATGGGCAGGAAACGCCTCGCCGAACAACATCGGACTGACCATCGTCGGTTATCTGTACCGGCGCGGTATCGAAAAGAACGACATGGGTTACGCCTGCGCGGTCGGAGTTGTTCTTCTGATCGTAGCGCTGATCATCAACTTCGCTCAGCTGATCGTTAACGGCACTTTCAAAAAGGAGGATTGATCATGGCTAAATCAAAACAATACTCTGATCTTTCGCATACTCCCTCGTTTATCATCCGATCGATCCTCGGCACCGGGTTCTTCGTAGTACTGTGCACGATCATCGCGTTCCCCGTTCTGGCGGGCCTTCTGGCTTCCTTCCGTCCCGGAACCGAGCTCATAAGGCGCGGTCTGGCCATCGACCTGAACCCGACGACCATGTCGTTATCCAATTACGCCTACCTCTTCGGAGGAAACGAGGACAGCAAAAAGTACTTCATGTGGTATAAAAACTCCCTGCTGATCACCGTCGTATCCGTAGTTCTCACGCTGTTTATCTGCTACTTCGTGGCATACGGTCTTACAATGTATGATTTCAGGCTGAAGAACCTTCTCTTCACTCTGGTTATCGCTACCATGATGGTTCCCTTTGAGATCCTGATGCTTCCCATGTATAAGGAGGTCATTGCCCTTCACCTGATCGACACCTATGCCGGCGTGATCATAACCGGGCTTTGCAGTGCGTCAACGATCTTCTTTTTCAGGCAATACCTGTCAGGACTTCCCAAGGAGTTGCTTTCCGCAGCCCGCATCGACGGAGCAAACGAATATTATATCTCCGTCAGGATCATCCTCCCTCTGGCAAAACCGGCTTTTGCCTCCATGGGTATCCTGTGCGCCATGGGATCATGGAACGCGATCCTCTGGCCTCTGCTGGTTCTCAAGGGAGCAGAAAAATTCACCCTTCCGATCGGTCTGAACACATTGCTCACTCCCTACGGAAACAACTATGATGTACTGATCGCCGGATCCATGTTCGGTATCCTGCCGATCTTCATCCTGTTCCTGCTTTTCCAGAGATATATCATAGACGGCATGACGGCCGGTGCGGTAAAAGGATGATCACGGGCTTCGCGCATCGAAAAAAGATTGGAGATTACAGATGGCAAAACTGTTCATAAACAACGAAGTAAAGAAAAGCACCATAGCACCGGAGATTTACGGACACTTTTCCGAGCATCTCGGAAGATGCATCTACGAAGGCCTCTTTGTCGGCGAAAACCCGGATATCCCGAATGTAAACGGCATGCGCAAAGACGTGGTGGACGCCCTCCGGGAGATAAAGATACCCGTATTGCGCTGGCCGGGAGGGTGCTTTGCCGACGAATACCATTGGAAAGACGGCATCGGTCCGAAGCAGGGACGCAAAAAGATGATAAACACCCATTGGGGCGGCGTCGTGGAGGACAACAGTTTCGGAACGCACGAGTATTTCGAGCTGTGCAGGCAGCTGGGCTGCAAAACATACGTGAACATGAACGTCGGCAGCGGAACCGTACAGGAGATGAGCGAATGGGTTGAATACATAACCTTTAACGGCGTATCTCCCATGGCCGATCTTAGAAAGGCCAACGGTCGGGAAGAACCCTGGACACTCGATTATGTGGGTGTTGGAAACGAAAACTGGGGCTGCGGCGGAAACATGCGTCCGCAATACTATGCCGATCTTTACCGGAGATATCAGACCTATGTGCGCGGTTACGCAGGCGCCTCTCCCATCCGGAAGATCTGCTGCGGTGCCAACGTCAACGATTACGACTGGACACGTAAAGTACTGGAGACCTGTTTCGATCACAGTGATCCGCGTCAGCATGGCTTTATGGACGGTCTCTCCCTGCATTATTACACGCTTCCGGAAACTGAGGACGACTGGAATCACAAGGGATCGGCTACCGACTTCACCGAAGAGATCTTCTATCAGACTCTTAAGCGCAGTGCCTATATGGAGGAACTGATAACAAGGCACGGTAATATCATGGATGAATTCGATCCGGACAAGAGGATCGGCATGATGGTGGATGAATGGGGTATCTGGACCGATGTCGAGCCTGGCACGAATCCCGGTTTCCTCTATCAGCAGAACACCATGAGAGATGCTCTGGCAGCCGGTATCACGCTGAATATTTTCAACAGACATTCCGACCGTGTAAAAATGGCCAATATCGCGCAGCTGGTCAACGTTCTCCAATCCGTGATACTGACGGAAGGTCCAAAAATGATCAAGACCCCCACCTATGCCGTATTCCGGATGTACGCCGCCCATCAGGGCGCTGCGCTTCTTTCAAGCGAGCTTCTTGAAAACGGGACAGTCGGCAGCGGAAAAAACGAACTGGCAAAGATTACCGAATCCGTTTCCGAAAAAGACGGAATCATCACGATCACTCTCACCAATAACTCGCCGGAAAGCACGGAGGATGTGGAGATCCGGCTGACAAAAGGCGGATCGGCCTGTCACGTAAAGGAGGCCTCCGTACTTTCGGGTAAAATGAATGCTTATAACACCTTTGAAAATCCCGAAGAGGTTAAGGAAGAAGCTTTCACTGCCTTTTCGAAAACCGCGGAAGGCGTAAGTCTTACGCTTCCCGCCTGCAGCGTAGTGAGCATAAGACTCAGTCTGTAAGTGCCTTTGGCTGCAAAGCCATCAGTTTCCGAAAAAGCAAGCAGAAGTAAGCAGGAAAATCGGACGATTTTTGCGCAAACTGAAAAAAGCCTCGGAAACGCTGTAAATTCAACGTTTCTGAGGCTATCCCACAAGCGTGCGCCGGTGGATTCGAAGGAAAAACAGCCAAAAAACCAGTAAAATCAAGGCTTTCCGACCTCATCCGTATAGTGAAACATGGAGTGAAAGCATATCAATTAGTCTGTAAGCCGGCCCTGTGGGATGAGTTCTTCTCAATTCCAAAGTTTCCCTTCTGTTTTCGTCGGCTTCATCCTTCGATGATTTTTTTCTATGAGATAGGATTTTTACTCTCAGAAAAGAAAGCAGCACGTTTTATCTGTTTTTCCGCTTCATCTTTCGAGGCAATAAAGAAATCCAGATAGTCAGCCTTTTCTCTGTTTTCAGATGCTTCTTTTATGATCTTAGACAAGTCTTTAGAAAAGACTCCAGACTTAAACTATTGCAGAAGAATCTTTTTTTCTATTCCCTCGCCACTATGTCGTGAACGATTTCCGATAGCTGTTCCGAGTTATTCAGCATAACCCATTGACAAAAGGTATCACGACCGTACACGCATTCTTGATAAATTCTATGTCATGCGTAACAATAATAACTGTTTTTCCTTCGTCACGAAGTTTCTTTAACAGCTCAGATACTTGCAGCATATGTGAATAGTCCAGTCCACTCGTAGGCTCATCAAACAGGATTATGCTCCTGCC
>JAILLW010000078.1 GCA_024692955.1 Lachnospiraceae bacterium
TACACCGGAAGCGGCATAGAGCCCGGACGGGACGGGCAGCCCGAACTCAGGATCACCTACGGAAGCGGAAAGAATAAGGTGCTCCTTACCGAGAAGACCGCCGATAACCCGGCCGGCGATTACGAGCTCCTTGGTTGCTTCAACAATGTAAACAAGGGAAGCTCCGCGATCATCCTTATCCGGGGTACGGGCGATACCTTCCGCGGAGTGCGTGCCGTGAAGTTCAGGATAGCCGCCAGAGGAGTAAATACCAGATGGGGAGGGGTATACGGACAATAAACCGATAGTTGTTTTGCGGGAGAAAAAGTTGTAAAATGTCACCTGTATGGACATTTTCAGTATTCTGACGTTAATAGGCGGCCTGGCAATGTTCCTCTATGGGATGCATGTCATGGGGGACGGCCTGAAAAAGACCTCGGGCGGTAAACTGGAGCTGATCCTCGGAAAGATCACTTCCAACAAGCTGATGGCGATCCTGATCGGTACGTTAGTAACAGGTGTTATGCAATCTTCCTCCGCTACTACCGTTATGATCGTCGGTTTCGTGAATTCCGGAATGATGGAGCTTTCAAAAGCGGTTCCGGTCATCATAGGAGCAAACATCGGCGCGACCATCACCCCCTGGGTAATGTCCCTTTTCTCCGTCGGATCCGGTAATACGAATGTCTTCCTCGAACTTCTGAAACCGAGTTCCTTCGCGCCTGTTATGGCGATCGTCGGGATCGGTTTCATTATGATCTCCAAGAAGGAAAAGCATAAGCATGTGGCGCTGATCCTCATCGGCTTTTCCGTGCTGATGTTCGGAATGGAGCAGATGTCCGACGCCGTAAGGCCGCTGGCGGACAATCCGAAATTCGGGGATATCATGATGATGTTCACGAATCCTTTCCTCGGGTTGCTTGTCGGCATCCTTCTTACTGCCGTGGTGCAGTCTTCCTCCGCCACCATCGGTATGGTCCAGGTCTTTTCCGCGGCAGGGCTCGTCACTTACGGGGCCGCGATCCCGCTGGTGCTCGGCGCGAATATCGGAACCTGTGCGACGGCACTCCTTTCTTCCATAGGGACCAGCCGGAACGCCAGAAGATCTTCCTATATCCATCTTTTTTACAATGTTGTCCGTTCTTTCCTGTTCCTGATCGTATTCTACGTGGCGGACAGTTTTATTCACTTTACGCTGATCGACAGGTACGCGACCCCTGTGGGGATCGCCGCTTTTGATACCCTCAACGGCATTATAATGGCACTTCTGATCTTCCCCGCATCGAAGCTTTTCGAAAAACTGGCTTATCTGATACTTCCGGTCACGGAAGAGGAGGCGGAAAAGAAGGGCCTCGAGGCAAAGATGAACATCCAGCTCCTGGATCCCCGCTTCTTAAGAAGTCCCGGACTTGCGATCGAACAGTGCAAGAAGGTGGCCTGCGATATGGCGGAATACACCAGGGAAGCGCTCTTTATGGCCATCGACCTTTTATCCGAGTTTAAGGAAAAGAGGGCGACGAAGGTCAGCGATCTTGAAAATGTCGTGGATCATTACGAGGATCAGCTCGGCACCTATCTGGTGAAGCTCTCCTCCCAGCCCATCGCTGAGAAGGATTCCCAGTCATTGTCCCTGATACTGCACAGCATCGGCGACCTTGAGCGGATCTCCGATCATGCCTGCAATATCATGGATTCCGCCCGGGAGATCGCGGATAAGGAGAGCGGCTTTTCCAAGAGAGCAGTCGAAGAGCTTACCATCTTTTCCGAGGCGGTAAGGGAGATCATCAATACCGCGTTCGATGCCTTCATTCATGAGGATATGGATCTGGCGGCAAAGGTTGAGCCCATCGAAGAAGTGATCGATGAACTCAACAACGAGATCAAAAAGCGCCATGTCAAGCGCCTTCGCAAGGGAAAATGCTCGATCGAAATGGGCTTTGTCCTTTCTGATATTTCTACGAATTACGAACGTGTGGCGGACCACTGCTCCAACATCGCGATCTCGATCCTGCAAAAGGACGAGGATGTGGGCGCACACGAATATCAGGATATCCTGACTTCCAAGAACAACGAACAGTATGCGCGGCTCGTGCAGCTCTACACCGAGAAGTACCGGCTGCCGAAGAAAGCGGAGGTATAGATGAACCTGCCTGCAAAAGAAGGAGGGACTCCCGTCCGGAGTACCCCCATTTATTACGGACACCAGTATATCGATGAACAGGATATCGAAGCGGTGGTTTCCGTGCTGAGATCGGATTATCTGACCTGCGGACCGAAGATCGGGGAGCTGGAGAAAAAACTCTGCGATCTCACCGGGGCAAAATACGCGGTCGCGGTGAGCAACGGAACGGCGGCGCTCCATATCGCATGTCTTGCCGCCGGTGTGAAGGAGGGTGACGAAGTGATCACGACGCCGATCACCTTCGCGGCCTCTGCGAACTGCGCTCTTTACTGCGGCGCGAAACCCGTATTTGCGGACATCCGTCCCGACACCTACAACATCGATCCGGAGGAAGTGAAAAGGCTCACAAACGACCGGACGAAAGCGGTCGTCGCAGTGGATTATACGGGTCAGTCCGTACAGCTTGATGAATTAAAGACACACTGTAAAGAAAAGGGGCTTGTACTGATCGAGGACGGCGCGCATGTGATCGGGACGAAGTATAAAGGAAGGATGAACGGGTCGGTGGCGGATATGACGACCTTCAGCTTCCATCCGGTCAAGACCGTGACCGGCGGGGAAGGCGGCGCCGTACTGACGGATTCCGAAGAGTATTATGAAAAGCTATTACTCTACCGCTCCCACGGGATCACCAGAAATGAAGCCCTGATGGAACATACCCCGGAGGGCCCCTGGTATTATGAACAGATTGCTCTCGGATACAATTACCGGATGACGGATATGCAGGCGGCTCTGATCATAAGCCAGCTTGACAAGCTTCCGGAATTCTCCGCAAGGAGAAAGGAGATCGTAAAGCGCTATAATGAGGCTTTTTCGGCAATCCCGCAAGTATTCGTGCAGGAGGAGATCCCGGAGTCGGATACCACACGGCATCTTTATATTCTGAGGCTTCGGCCGGAGAAACTGAAGATCGGCCGCAGAGAGTTCTTCGATGCCCTTGCGGCGGAAAACGTGATCTGCAACGTGCATTATATTCCGACCTATTATTTTCCGTATTATGAAAAACTCGGCTATAAAAAGGGTCTCTGCCCGAAGGCGGAAAAACTATATGAGGAGATGCTCACGCTTCCGCTCTACTACGCGATGACGGATGAGGATGTGGAAAGCGTGATCGAGGCGGTCGGGAAGATCGCGGATTATTATAAGAAATAAAGGGCTGCAGGGAAGCAGGTTAGGAAAAGCGGCACCGGCGGTGTTTTAAGGGGAATAAGAAAGGATAATTGGCATGGAGGAATTAAAACAGAGATTCTTTACGGGAGAGCGGGCACTCTTTCACTCAAAAGGCCTGAAGATCGAGGACTCGATCTTTGACAAAGGAGAATCGCCGCTTAAGGAAAGCAGCGATCTTACGATCTCGACCACCAGTTTTCGATGGAAGTATCCGCTCTGGTACTGCCGGAACGTAAAGGTGGATCACAGCACCTGGATGACCATGGCGAGGGCCGGAGTCTGGTACACGGATCATATCGAGGTATCGGATTCACTTGTGGCGGCACCGAAGAATTTCCGCAGATGCAATGACGTTACCCTGAGGAACGTGAAGTTTCCGAAGGCGGAGGAGACACTCTGGCACTGCACGGATGTAAAGCTTGACGGCGTGTTCGTGCAGGGCGACTATTTCGGAATGAATTCAGGGAAGATTATTGCCGATGATCTGACACTCTACGGGAATTATTCCTTTGACGGAGCCTGCGATCTGGAGGTCCGGAATTCCCATCTGGTCACGAAGGACGCATTCTGGAACGGGGAGAATATCACTGTCCGGAATTCCTATATCTGCGGGGAATACCTCGGCTGGAATTCAAAGAACCTGACACTTATCGACTGCACGATCGAAAGCCTGCAGGGGCTCTGCTATATCGATAATATCGTGATGAAGAACTGCAAGCTCCTTAATACGACCCTTGCGTTTGAGTATTCAAACGGGATCGATGCTTCGATCACGAACCGGATCGACAGCGTATTCAATCCTTCTTCCGGGATCATCCGGGCGGCCTCCATCGGCGATCTTACGATCCAGAAGGATCTGACGGATCCCTCCAAAACCGTGATCGAGTGCTCGAACATCGAAAAGATCTCGGATGAGCCCACATTCTGAAAAACTATGTATGATTTTGATACGGTAATTGACCGCCGGGGAACGGACAGCCTCAAATGGAATATGGAACCGGACGTGCTGCCCATGTGGGTGGCGGATATGGATTTTCCGACGGCGCCGGAGATCCGGGAAGCCCTTGCGGGCCGGGTCTCACACGGGGTTTTCGGCTACACGGAGCTGTCCGGAGAATGGTATGACGCCTACACCGGCTGGTGGAAGAAAAGGCACGGCTTTGAGATCGAAAAGGACTGGCTCATCTTTTCCACCGGAGTGATCCCCACGCTGTCGAGCTGCGTGCGGAGACTTACCGCTCCGAATGAAAATGTTGTGATCCTGACACCGGTTTACAACATTTTCTTTAACAGTATCCTGAATAACGGCGCGAGAGTGCTGCAGTGCCCGCTGATCGCGAATCCGGATTCCATTGATGAAAAATGTGACAGATATGTCATAAACTGGGATCTGCTCGAACAATACATGAAAGATCCGCAGACGACCCTGATGATCTTCTGCAATCCCCATAATCCGACGGGAACCGTCTGGGACCGGGATACCCTGTCCCGCATCGGAGAACTTGCGAAGGAGAATCACGTGACCGTCATTTCCGATGAGATCCACTGTGATCTTACGGATCCCGGTACGGAATATATCCCCTTCGCGGCGGCATCTCCCGTCTGCAGGGATGTGAGCATCACCTGCATTGCGCCTACCAAGGCATTTAATATCGCGGGGCTTCTGACTTCCGCGGCAGTGGTACCGGATCCCGATCTTCGCCATAAGGTATGGAGGGCGCTGAATACGGACGAGTGCGGGGAGCCCGGCGCTTTTGCCGTGACCGCGGCAGTGACAGCCTTTACAAAGGGCGGACCCTGGCTTGATGAACTCAGACAGTATCTTTCCGGGAATAAGAGTTTCGCAAGAAGTTGTTTGTATAAAGCGCTTCCGGAGATCCGGATCGCCTCCGGTGAGGCGACCTATCTTCTCTGGCTTGATCTTCGCGCCTACGGAAAGGATTCGGAAGAACTGCAGGAAAAGATCCTGAAGGAAGGAAAGCTCTATCTGTCTTCCGGAGAGATCTACGGAGATGCGGGGGAAGGGTTCCTGCGTCTTAATGCGGCCTGCCCGAGGAGCGTCCTGGAGGAGGGGCTGAAGCGTCTTACAGGTGTGCTTGCTGTGTAGTGAGAGCGCCTGAGGTCCATAAAGCCGGAGACGACATTGAAGTGGGACTGGCGACAGACTGAGCTGCAACCGGATGTGCCGGCTTCAGCCGGATCAACGGATTGCAGACGAAGGATGGAGTCCGGTTTCCCGACGCAACATTGGATACTCAGGGGCAAAAGCACAGGACGTGCTTTTGAGCGCTCACTGAGCATGGATGCGAATGAGCGCGACCCGTACGTTTTGAATTCGTGCGGTTGCGTGGAGAAACCGGGCAGTCCCGTCTTCTCATGAGGCGGAGGCTTGTATGGACCTCAGGCGCTCAACCAATAGGGAAGGCAGAAACATATAAACTATAAAAGAACGGAGGGAAAGATCATGTACAAGGAAGAATACGAACGCTGGCTCGGATATGACCTGGAGGATCCGGATCTTCTGCCGGAGCTTGCGAAGATCAGGGGAAACGATGACGAGATCAAGGACCGCTTTGCCGTAGCATTGAAGTTCGGCACCGCGGGACTCCGCGGCACACTGGGCGCCGGAACGAACCGGATGAACATCTTTGTGGTGCGTCAGGCGACGCAGGGTCTAGCCAGCTGGGTACTTACCCAGGGCGGGAATCAGACCGTGGCGATCTCCTATGACAGCCGCTTGAAGAGTGATATCTTTGCGAAGGAAGCGGCGGGCGTCCTTGCGGCCAACGGGATCAAGGTACGGATCTACGACGCGCTTATGCCGGTACCGGCTCTTTCCTTTGCGACGAGGTTCTATAAATGCAACGCCGGAATTATGGTGACCGCATCGCACAATCCCGCGAAGTATAACGGGTATAAGGCCTACGGACCGGACGGCTGCCAGATGACGGATGACGCGGCAGCCATCGTATACGAAGAGATCCGGAAGACGGATGTTCTTACCGGCGCGAAAGTGATCTCCTTTACCGAAGGTGTGGAAAAGGGACTGATCAGATTCGTCGGTGATGACTGCAAAAAGGCGTTCTATGAGGCGATCGAGGCGCGGCAGGTACGTCCGGGACTTGCAAAGACCTCCGGACTTAAGCTTGTTTATTCTCCGCTCAACGGGAGCGGACTGGTTCCCGTAATGCAGGTGCTTCGTGATATCGGGATCGAAGATGTGACCATTGTTCCCGAGCAGGAATATCCGAACGGCTATTTCACCACCTGCCCTTATCCGAATCCGGAGATCTTTGAGGCACTGAAATCGGGACTTGAACTTGCGAAGGAAGTCGGAGCGGATCTGATGCTGGCGACGGATCCGGACGCGGACCGTGTCGGGATCGCAATGAAATGTCCGGACGGAAGCTACGAACTCGTATCGGGCAATGAGATGGGCGTTCTGCTCCTTGACTATATCTGCGCAGGAAGGATCGAGAAGGGAACGATGCCGAAGGATCCCGTGGCGGTCATGTCCATCGTATCCACGCCTCTTGCCGATGCGGTAGCGGAGCATTACGGAGTGGAATTAAGGCATGTTCTCACCGGATTCAAGTGGATCGGCGATCAGATCCTGAAGCTGGAGGAAAAGGGCGAGGAAGACCGCTTCATCTTCGGATTTGAGGAGAGCTACGGATACCTGGCGGGCCCCTATGTAAGGGACAAGGATGCCGTGATCGCTTCGATGCTGATCTGCGAGATGGCGGCTTATTACCGGAGCATCGGATCCTCCATCAAGCAGCGTCTCGAGGAGATCTACGCGCAGTACGGCCGGTATTACAACAAGGTGGATTCCTTTGAATTCCCGGGTCTTAGCGGAATGGACAAGATGGCCGGGATCATGGCCTCTCTCCGTGAGAATACTCCGAAAGAATTCGGAGGGATAAATGTCACGAAGGCGACCGACTATAACGATCCCGCTTCCACGGGACTTCCGAAGGCAAATGTGCTTATTTATACGCTGGAGGACGGCTCCACGGTGATCGTTCGTCCTTCCGGAACGGAGCCGAAGATCAAGACCTACTTTACGACGAAGGGGGCGGATCTTAAGGAGGCACAGAATAAGAAAGATCAGCTGGCGGAAGCCGTAAAGCCGATCCTCTCATAGAAGGATCATCCGAAAGAAAAGGGGTGCCGCTTAAGAGGGCGGCACCTTTTTATTTGAGAAGTTCCGTTTTCCGGTGGATCGCGGGATCTTCATAGCGGTCCAGAAAATCAAACCCCAGATAAACGATCTCGTCCGCGAAACCGACTTCTTCGATCTGGGTGATCACGGAGATCAGCTTATCTACCCGGAAACCGTCGATGTCATTCAGAGTTTTCCGATGCAGGACCGGCGTTCTCACGATAAGGAGAAAAGGTATCGGATCCGTCCCGCGAAAGGAGCCCGAGCAGCCTTGCCGAGCCGCGACAGAAACCGCTTAAGCTTCCACGAATCCCGGTTCGCATACCTGGCCTGATCGTCCAGTTTGCCGGAATTCAGGCCGTCTTCGAGCGCGTGATAGGGGATTTTTTTGTAATTCAGATAATAACCGATGGGGTCGGAATCACAGAAGACACAGACATCCCGGTAGGCTCCGAGGTCGATCGGGACGAAGGGCTCCTGCAGAGCTCCGAGGAGCTTCGTGTAACGGATCCTCTGGAGAAGATTCCGGAAGGAATTGCCCGTATCCTTATGATAGGACATTACTTCTTCGGAGGTGATGTCTTCTTTTTCATCGAAAAGAAAGACTGCGCGAAAGCCAAAGCGGTGAAAAAAAGCAACTGAGGTTAAAACGAATTCTCCAAGAGGAGATGGTGAGGATTGACGGCATCTGAAACCTGTTGTCCGAAAAGGCTTCCACGCCCGTCTCCGAACGCCGCCAAACCCCTCATCTTATTGCGAAAACCCGCGACCTGTGCTATCTTTAGAGAGTACGGACGCGGGTTTTTGCGGCCCTGAAAGAGGGAGAAAAATCATGAAAATGCGCTATTAAGAGCAGCTGGAGACGATCCGGGGCGCGAGTGTCGACAGTTTTGTGGACCTTTCGCAGAATATTACGGAAAAGGATCTTTTTCTCTACAAGATCCCCACGGTTGAGGAGATGCAGGCAAAGGGAATCAAAGCCATCTTCCTTCAGTATTATACGAAGGAGTGGTCCCAGGTAAGGAACGCGGATTTTGCCGTGGCAAGAGGCCTTACCGGACGGAGCGACGATCTCCACGAACTCGGCCGCTACCGCCGCTATACGGCGCTTGACTGCGACCTTCAGATCCCGAATCAGATGATCAAATACCTGAAGTTCGGCTTCGGCTACGCTACCGACGAGATCTGCTATGACATCCGCGAAGGCAGGTTTGACCGTGAGAACGGAAAATGGTACGTGAAGGAATATGATGGGCTCTGCGGGCAGAAATACATAGACGCGGCCTGCCGGTACCTGTCCATTACCGAAGAGGAATTCTGGGAAGTGGTCGACCGTTACGTGAACAGGGATCTTTTTGAAAAGATCGACGGGAAATGGGTACCGAAGTTTACCGTCGGAGAGGATTACGAATCCTGAATACCGTGAAGAAACTGAAAGAATCCGTCTTAGAATACTGGTACTTCTGGATCCCCGGGATACTGCTCGGCCTGCAGGCCGCCGTATTCCTGATCTTTCGCGGGCAGTCCTACCCGCAGATTCATGACAATCTGGATCTTTTTATGGCGCATTACGAAATGCTCCGGAGAAACCATCTGTGGTTTGCCCACGGAGCGCAGGCGCCGATCCTCCACGGGGTCACCCGTGATCTTTTCGGCTCGGAGCTTTCCCTTTACAACATCCTCTATGTGATCTTTCCCGGAATATGGGCATATCTTCTGGGATATGCTCTTAAAATAACAGTCGGTATTATATCCTTCATCCTTCTTTGCCGGGAACTTCTCGGTGACAGGTATCAGAATTACAAACCACTCGTTATTTTAACGGCCACGGCCTTTGCTCTGATCCCCGTTTTCCCGACTTACGGCATTGCCTTCACGTCGGTCCCTCTGATCGCATGGCTGCTGGTGAGGCTGTACCGGACCTCCGGATTCAAGGATATAAAAACAGATGTTATTGAAAAGAAACAGCGGAGAAACCTCACTGTGAAGCGGAGCCTGCTCTATCTCGGAGTCTTCTGCTACCCGCTGCTTTCCTATTTTTCCTATCACGGATTCTTTATCCTCTGTTATATGGTAGCAGGTGTTATTATATTATGGATCAAAGACCGCAAATTCCCGAAGAGCACCTTTGCTTCGATCCTGATCCTGTCCGCCGGCTATGTGATCTTTGAATACCGGCTCTTCGGAGCGATGCTCTTTGACGATACCGTGACGATCCGCACCACGATGGAGCATGGGGAGCTGACGCTGGGTCAGGCGCTCCGGACGGCCCTTGAGGAATTCGTGAATGCCTCCTTCCACAGTGAGGATTCCCATACTTATGTGATCCTCGGCGTGGTGCTCATCGCTCTTTTTGTGATCAATGCGGGTCATATCCGGAACAGGGAAGGAAGAAAGATCCTGAAGGATCCTGTCAATCTGCTGATGCTCTGGATCCTCTTTAATGTGCTGATCTTCGGCCTTTACCAGTACGCACCGTTCCGGCATCTTTTCGAGATGATCGTACCGCAGCTTACGGGCTTTGAATTCGCGCGGTTCGCCTATTTCAATACCTTCCTCTGGTATGCGGAGCTGCTTATGGTCTGTATCCGGATGTATGACAGCGGAAAGGATAAATTACGGATGTTATCGAATGCCGTCGTGATCCTCTCCCTGCTGGCCGTTATGTTCATTCCCCAGGTTTACAATGACTTTTATTATACCTGCTACAACCAGGCCTACCGGATCCTGAAGCATAAGGATACAAGCACGGTGAATTATGACGAATTCTATTCCGTAAAACTCTTTGACAGGATCCGTGAAGAAACCGGCTATAACGGGGAGTGGTCCGCTGCCTACGGGATGCATCCCGCGGTCCTCAATTATAACGGGATCGCGACGGTGGACGGCTACCTCGGGATGTATTCCCAGGATTATAAGGAAAAATGGGAAAAGGTCATCGCGCCGGCACTTGAGGGTTCCCCTTCCCTGAAGTCCTATTTCGAGGGCTGGGGAGCGAGGGTCTGCCTCTATTCCGGAGATGATGAAAACACCTATGCTCCGCTTCGGGTCATGGATCTGAAGGACCGGAATCTTTATGTGGATATGGATGAACTGAAAAGCCTTGACTGCAGATATATCTTTTCGAGGATCGCGTTTGAAAACGCGTCCGAACTGGGTCTCCTTTCCGCCGGAGAATTCTCCGGGGATGGAAGCCCTTATACGGTTTATGTCTATCGGGTGAACTGAGAAAGGGGGAAGAATGGAATTTCTGACGACCATCAACCGGGAAAACGTGCGGTATTATGAGCCTTTTTTGCCGGTCAGTGTGAGAGAGGCCTATCTGGAGGATGAAAACCTCCTTCTTTACGGGATCGATGAGGATGATACGGCCTGCGGTGCCATGGCGGTAAGGGTGCTGAAGCCGGAAGCCGAGCTTACCTGGATCTTCCTTGCGGAGGACTATCGCGGAAGAGGGATCGCCACAAGCGCCGTAATGGATCTTTCGGGACTCCTTCGCGCGGATGATTATGCGGAGCTTTATACGAATCTGCCGCCGGGCGCGCAGGGAGCGGCGCTTTCGAACCTTTTTTCTTCATTCCCCCTTTCCTATGAAGAAAATGACGCTGCCGTGGTCTATACGACGGTATCCGAGCTGCAAAAGGTGAAGGAACTGGATCTTCCTCCGAAGGGGAGCGTCTCCCTGAAGGAAGTAACCGGCGGGGCGCTTAAAAAACTGGAGCAGGCGATCAGGGAAAGCAATGATGACCTGGTGAATTTCCCGATCCGGAGGGAGGATTATCTGGAAGATCTCTCCGCGGTATATATGGACGGAAAAGAGCCTGCGGGGATCCTGCTGGCGAGAAAGTCACCGCACAGGATCATAACATTGTCCTTTATCTATACGGTTTCTCCGAATCCGGAGGGAGTGCTCGATATGATGCGCTTCTTCCTTAACGGGGCGAAGAATCTGCCCGGTATGGGCTATATCCGTATGAACATGGTGAATCCCGAACTGCTGGATTACCTTTCAAAACGGGCGCATGTGGAAGTACAAAGGAGCCTTCGTCCGGTCATCGATCTTTCCTGGATCGACGGGGTGTATGAGGAAGCGGAAAGAAGGCTTACGGAAGCGTAAAAGGGAGAGAAAGGGGTAAATATGGCGATCACACATCAGGATATGGTGAAACAATACCGCACGGAGCACGCTACCGGAAGGCAGGCTTCCGAGGTTCGTCAGCAGACGATGGATTTCTTCGATACTTACAATTCCGAGCTTGCCGAGATCGAATGGAAAGAGCAGCAGGCCTTCGAGACCGAGCTGGAACGAAAGGAAAAGATCGCGCGGTTCGAGAAGGTCCTTCCTCCAGCCACGGTACCGGAGAAGACGGCACCCGTTATGACACCGCCCGCGGAACCGGAGCTTTCCGACAAGGATCAGAAGAAAAAGAGAAAGGCCGCGGAAAAGAACCTGAAAAAGGGACAGAAGCTTACGGCCAATGCGACGGAATATACCGTTCCGATCCTTGAGGCGGAGAAAAAACGGGAAAAGAAGCAAACCCCTCCTCATTCGGATGTTCCGGAGGACAAACTGTTAGCGCATGTAACGGCCATAAAGATCAACGCCTATGAGTTTACGCCCGCTTATATCGGGGAGCATTTTGAGGAGGTATTCCGGAAGGTGTCGGATTACCGCCGCTGGTTTGCCGCCTACGGTGGAGATGACGCTCCGGGGGCAGACGGACTGAACGAGGATCAGAAGATCCAAAGGCAGGTGATGCGGGAGACCTATCTGAAGATCGAGGCAGCTTTCCGGTCCGCCCTTTCCGCGAACGGTCTGAAGGAAGTAGCCGAGGGCAGGATCGAACCCGATCCCGATGCGAATACGGCGGAAGCCGCGACGGGCAATGCGCAGGACGTCGAAAGTCTCAAAGAAAAACTTCTTGCAGGATCCGAAGAGAAGGAAAGGCTAAGGAGTGCGAAGGTGGATGAATTCTATCAGCTTCCTCCGATCTCGGAAGAGATGCAGATCATGCAGGATCATTATGAACTGGACTACGGGATCATCTCGAAATGCAGGAGCAAGGAGTCCTATGAGGAAATGCTTCCCTTAAAGAAAGCGGTCGGGGACTTCGCGGACACCTCGGAAAGCGATGAGGCCGTCGAACTGGCGTCAAAGCTCTATTATGATTTTGAACTGCTCGTCAGAGAAGCGGATCTTCTGGCGGCACAGCATGAAACGGCCACCGGGCGCCTTCAGGGCGCGGATGAGACGCTTGAGGTCACGAAAGCAGCGAAGAAGCGGCAGGAAGAAGTCCGTACCCGTTATGATCTCCTTGCCAGGAGAAAGGATATGTTGAAAGCCGGGATAAAACACCTGACGGAGGGGACGCCTCTTCCGGAAGCGGCGGCCGTGCTCCTTTCCGAAAAATACGGATATGTCGATCCGGCGTTTGCCGCACAGAAAAAGACACTCCGGGACAGCACGCTTTTATATATGAGGATCAATGCGGAAAGACAGCAGCTCTTTGAAGATGCCGTGAAGCGGGTATATCCGAATGAGAATCCGGACGCATATCTGAAGGGCACGACCGGACGAATGGTTATGCTGATGCGGAATGAGGATGACGAGTACAACGAGGCGATCTGCATGCTGGCCAAGGAGGTCAATATGCTGCAGCAATATCGCAGCACGGATCAGAGGGCCACAGACGAATACAGAGACTTTCGCGCGGCCGTCGGCCGGGATATGGCGGAAGTTACGACCCCGCTCTTCCAGCAGATCATGGATTTTGATACCCGCAGGATCACGGATGCCTCCGATGAGGATCTGATCGCCATGCAGGAGGAGATCATCCAGATGAATCTGGCCGGACAGATGGTGACCGACCTCGGAAAGCATGTGATCCCCCCGGAGCTTACGGAAGAACAGAAGAAAAGAGAGAAGGAAGAGCTGGAACGGCTGAGCCCCGCGGAACGGGAAGCGAGGATAAAGCAGCAGGAATCGCAGATGATAACGGTGAAGGACCGGTATCTCGGGAAGCCGGATCCGCTCCCGCCGGATGCCACGAAAGAACAGAAGGCGGCCTATGAGGAAGCGATGATGCAGTATGACCGGCGTCATGCGGTCTTTCAGGCAAAATGCACCCTCATTCAGGGCGCGATGATGCGCGCGAGAGGGGCGGCGATGCTGAAGGCCCAGAAGCATGTGACGCTTGAGAAAAAGGATGTCATGGCCGAGGTGGAGATCATTAAGACGAACGGCCAGCTCGCGGGCGATACGGAGCATGAGCAGTGTCTTTCCCATGCAAGGAAACTCTATGAAGGAGGCGCCGCACAGTTCAGGTCGGGCCTTCAGAGACTGGCTTCGGACGAGGGGCTCGTCAAATACCATTACGAGCATGAAGTGATCCGCCGGGAAGGTGTCCACGACGGGGTCACCGATCCGATCAACGATCTGCTCGTCAAAAGTTCGCGAAGGCAGAAGGCTTACACTGATGCTGACCCGAAAGCGCCGGTGGATTCCGGGATCAGGGAACTGATCGATGAGAGGATGAGGCTGATCGGCGAACTGAATGGTATTCTGACCTCCGATCAGACAGGCCCGGAGGATGCGATCAGGATACGGGAGAGGATCGCTGCCGCGGCCGATGAGATCGATACACTGAAGATGATCAAAGTTCTGATGCTGAGTGATTTTAAACTGGTGGGGGATAAGGAGAGGCTCATCAATGAGGCGATCTTCCGTGCCTTCGGCTCCTTCGAGATGACGGATGCGGCGCGGACACTGAATGACAGGGGCTTTAAGACCATGATCCGTCAGCTTGCAGCGGAAGCCTTCCTTCCGGAAAATCCGAGTGAGGAGGAAGTCGAGGCGGCGAAGCAGGAGCAGATGAGAGGGCTTCGGACCTATTACGACGCGATCCGGGTCAATTATAACAGGATGGAGGATCTGTTCGGAACGAAGGGAGTACCGGATCTGGCCTTCATCGTGGAGCACTGGGAGCAGATCGACCAGCTGGGAGCCAATGTCCAGGTGGACGTCGGACTGGTATCAAAGGACCGCAGGACACTCAAAATGGATAATCCCGCTGATGAGCGCCTCTGGCATCAGGTCGAATACTTCAATGCCTTCATCGGTGCCTGCAAACACTTTAAGACCATGAATAAAGCTTCGATCGGAAGCAGCGGCAAGGTGAACGCGGAAGAAGTGAAGGAGCAGATGAAGATGTTCCTCGGTACGGCTGAGGAACACAGACAGTTCCTTATAGAGCATCCCAGAGCATAAACTTACCGTCTTCTGCGGTTAAAGATCAGGGCGCGCTCGACGCGGATCCTTAAGACTTCGGGAACAATGGGTTTTTTGACAAAATCCGTCGCGCCGAGCGTAAGCCCGATCGTTTCGGATTCTTTCTCTTCCGAATCCGTGAGGAAGATCACGGGGATCTCCTCGCCTTTTCTTTCCAGGCTTCTTAAGCGTTTCATCGCTTCAAAGCCATCCATTTTCGGCATCATGATATCGAGAAGGATAAGATCCGGCTTCTCGCCGTTGCTTATGCGGTCAAGAAGCGCTTTTGCGCTGTTGATCCCGGTAACACGCATACCGGCTTCGCTTAAGACCGTTCCCGCCATCTTCAGGGTGGATACGGAATCGTCAACGACCAGGATCCAGGGAACATCCGCCCTCCCCGAGGTGCCGTCCGTTTCTTCATCAAAGGACACCGGTTCCTTTTCACACTGGATCCGGACGATCCGGCTTTTTTCATCTTTATCCCATTCATAACTGATCCGGTCGGTCACACGGTCGATATCGGCCGGGACCACGTTCGGAAGGAGCAGCAGAAAATGGCTGCTGTCGCATTTCATCATGATATCGCTGTTTCGAAGCGTGCATTTCAGGATCTCCCCGAAGCGGTCCATCACCGTATGAAGCGTATCCTCGCTCATATCCGCATCCTCCGGGATCACGGAAAAGAGCAGCCGGTAGGCATTTTCATGATAGCGCCGGAAATACCGGATCATATAGCGATAGATATTCCCAAAGTCCTCCTGGCTGAGCCACAGGGCATCTTTCCCCGTATTCCGCTCCTCCAGGATCAGCTTCAGCTCATGGAGGTTCGTCTCCTGGCGGATGACCGGTTTATCCGCGCTCGAGCTGTCCCGCCAGATCCTGCAGCCGTGTTTTCCCGCCTGCTTGACGCGAAGGAGCTCGCGGTCCGCTTCCTGAAAGAGAGTCTCAAACTTGGTATCGCCGTTTGTAAACGCGGCTCCGCAGGATACCCCGAGAGGAATGTTCATATCATTGCCGAGGATCCGGAACGCTTCCTTCAGAAAACGCTCGTTCAGCTGACGCACATACTGAAGGACGATCTTTTCCTGATCCGCGTTCCGAAGGAAAACGATGAATTCATCTCCGCCGAAGCGCCCGATGATATCCTGGGAGCGGAAGCTGTTTTTAAGGAGATTCGCGAACGCGGTCAGAACCTTGTCACCGGCGTCATGACCGTAAATATCATTTACGGGTTTAAAATTATCGAGATCGAGGACCAGGAGGATCCCCGGTTCCGATTCGCAGACGGTCTCCAGGCTTGTCTCCGTGCTCGTTTTGTTTAAAAGGCCCGTCAGAAGGTCGGTCCTCGAGCGCTCGGAGAGGAGACGGATCTGATTCTGCCGCGAGAGGATGTTGTCGATCCGAAGGAGCAGGATCTCGTCGTCGATCGGTTTGCGGATGAAATCCATCGCGCCCATGGAGAAGCCTTTGGCTTCCATGGCTTTATCCTCGTCACCGGTCAGGAAGATCACGGGCGTTTCCGCTTCGTGTTTCTTTTTTTCAAGCTTCCGGAGAGCCCGGAGGGTATCGAAACCGTCCATCTCCGGCATCAGGATATCCAGCAGGATGAGATCTGCCGTATTGCCTTCTTCAAAATAGGTGATCAAAGAAGAGCCGCTCTCGAGCGGGGTAAAGTCCATGCCGGCGTCCGTCAGGATCGATCCCGTGATCCTCCGGATCGAGGAATCGTCATCGACGATCACGATATGACGGTTCAGTTCGGATTTTTTCATAAGTTCAGCTTACTCCTTAACGCAAGAACGGTTTTTTCATAGTTTTCAAGGAAGCCCGGATGATGCTCGTCGAGGTATTCCTTATCCATCTTTCCGGAAGCCTGCTCGAGGCGCCTCGCTTCAACGGAAAGCTCGTCCGCGCCGATCGTTTTAAGAAGGCTCTTTAAGGCATGGACCGAGATACGGTAGGATTTCAGGTTGGAGTCTTTCTTGAATTTCGTAAGCTCTGATATGCGCGTATCGAGGCTGTCCGAAAAGTCCTTCAGCATTTCCAGATAGAGATCGTCTTTGCCGAGGCAGTATTTGAGTCCCTCTTCCGGATCGATCCCGCACTCGGGCAGAGATTTAAGCCATTCGGCTTCGGAAGGAGCCTGTACCTTCTCGGCGGGTCCGAGGTTCGGTTCGAATTCGAGCACGATGTCATCGGTTGAATCCGCGCTGTCGGGCAGATATTTAAGGAGCAGGTCGCAGAGCCGCTCCGGATCAATGGGCTTCGAGAGATAATCATCAAAGCCGGCTTCCAGATAGCGCTTTCTGGCATCCTGTCCGACGTTCGCGGTGAGAGCGATCACCTTCGTATCCTCGCGGATGAGCTGCTCCCTCTTCATGATCGAAAGTACTTCGATCCCGTCGGGATCCGGCATCATGTGATCGAGAAGGATCAGGTCATATTCGGAATTCTTTACGAATTCAAGCGCTTCTTCCCCGGAATGCGCAAGATCCGGAACGATCCCGAAGGTCTCGAGCAGCTTCCTGGAGACGGTAAGGTTCATTTCAAAGTCATCCACCGCAAGAACGCGCGCGTCGGAGAATATCGGATATTCCGAAACTTCCGCTGCTTCCGGAAGAACCTGTCCTTTCTCCGTGATCTTTCCGACCGGAGAAGCGTCGATGATCTTCTGACGGAGGCGGAAGGAGAAGGTGGAGCCTTTTCCGTATTCACTCTTTACGTGCATCCGGCTGTCCATAAGCTCAAGGAGTCTTGCGGCGATGGCCATACCGAGGCCGGCGCCCTGGATCGAACGGTTATTGTCGCTGTCAAAACGGCTGAAGGCCTCGCCGATCTTTTTAAGATCCTCCTCACGGATGCCGATCCCCGTGTCCTTCACGGACACGTCAAGGAAGATCGTATCCTCATCCCTTCCTGCTTCCCTGATGCTTAAGGTCACCTGGCCTTCCTTTGTGTATTTCACCGCGTTGGAAAGAAGATTTTCGATGATCTGCGTGATATGGACATCATCTCCGCAAAGGACGGAGGGGATCCTTTCATCGATATCCGTTACAAGGTCAAGCTTCTTCGTGCTTGCACGGCCGGAGACGAAATGAATGAGATCGGTGATAAGGGAGGCGGTATCATAATCCTTCTGGGCGATCCTGATCTCTTCCCGCTCGATGCTGGTAAAGTCGAAGAGCTCATTGACGATCCACATGAGGACTTTACCCTCATCCCGGATCCCGGCGGCATATTCCCGGATCGACTGCTGGCGGGTCTCCTTTAGGATCATCTCATTCATCCCGAGAACCACATTGATCGGAGTGCGGATTTCGTGAGACATATTGGAAAGGAAGTCGCTTTTTACGCGGTTTGCGGCATCCGCCCGCTCAATCTGTTCTTTCAGGGATACGGACATGGCCTGAAGGGTACGGGAAAGCTCTCCGACCTCATCAGAGCTGTCGATGAGGATTTCTTCGGAAAAATCGCCCGCTCCGTATTTCTTTGCCACCTCCGTCATCTTTTTCAAAGGATCCGTGATGTTCTGAACGATAAGATAGGAGGCAGCGACGGCAAGAGCGAAGATCAGCGCGAGAACGAGGAGGAATGAGATCACGCTGGTCCGAGTCTGGCGCAGAAGCTGGGACCGGTACCATTCAACGGTGAAGTCGACACCGATGATCCCGGCTACTTTTCCGGCAGAGTCGAATACCGGACTGTAGGCACTGTAGAATCTTCCCCAGGCATCCTCATAGGGCTCGTCATCCACGGAAGGAGTGCCCTGACTCGCGGCATAGAGAGCCGGCGTAAAAAAGACCTCTTCTCCGAATCCCGCAGTATTGGTTTCATCAGGGCCCACCGTGAAGGTAAATGTCCCGTTGCCTTCATCCCGGATCCCGTAGACATATTTGAGCTCAACGTTTTCCTGAAAGACACGGAGAGTATTGAGAACGCTTTGATATTCCGGAGAATCGACATCACCGGCCGAAAGCTTTTTCAGCATATCGCCGTTCACGGAGCCGGCCGCGCAGTTGGCGATATCGAGCATCCTCTGCTTGATGGAACTGCGGATCGCGGCCCTTGATCTTGTAATGGAAACCGCGCAGATGATCAGGTTGGAGAAGATCAGGACCATCACAACCGCAAGTATGATCTTGGAAGAGAGACTTGTTCCTTTCGGAGCGTGATTTTTCATATGTTTAAGATATCATAGATCACGGTTTCCCGCAATTGTGAACGGGTGCGGCCAATATTCCATGGATGCGCGGGCCGGCTGAAATCCCTCCGCCTCATGGAAGACCCAGATCATCACTCAAAGGTGCATCCATGCACCTTTGCCCCTGTCTGTGTATGCTGCGGCAAAAACCGGACGCGCCTTCGCGCTAAGCCCTGCTTCAAATCGGCTTCGGGATTTGAAGCCGGCCCGCGCGATATGGGCTTTTCGGGAACTTCCCACTAAATTCGGGGGATTGGCGAAAAAGTGGGAACATTTGACAAGAAACTTCCCACTAAATCAGAGAGATCGGCGAAAAAGTGGGAACATATGGCAGATGACTTCCCACTAAATCCGGGGGACCGGCGAAAAAGTGGGAACATATGGCAGGTGACTTCCCACTAAATCCGGGGGACTGGTGAAAAAGTGGGAACATCTGGCAAGAAACTTCCCACTAAATCCGGGGGGGTCGGCAAAAAAGTGGGAACATTTGACAAGAAACCTCCCACCAAATCAGGGGAACCGCTGAATAGGTGGGAACTTTAAACAAGTTCGGCTAAAATACGATTTGATCGTATTTTAGCCGAAATCAAAACAAAAGAGATTCACATCATCTTTATTTGATCTTAAACTTAAGCTCCCGGCAGCTTAATCCTTCGCCGGCTCATTCATCGACCATTTATCATTCCAGAGTTCCATGATCTCCGGATAGTATTTCTTATTCATAAGACGGATCGCGAGAAATACCGCCACAACGGAAGCGGCGATCGTGATCCAGTCTCCGATCCCCATTCCGATCATGAGACCGCCGCTTTTGCTCATATCCCCACGGATAAACTCCATAAAATCTACCGTCAGATGACCGATGATCGTCGGCCAGAGGTTTCCGGTGCGAAGGTATACTGCCCCGAGAATAAGGCCGACGCCGATCGCGTAGATCGACTGAATGATCGCCGCAACGGGATCAGCTCCCACGGCTCCGTTCAGAATATGTATCAGCCCGAAAACAACGGACGAAAGGATCCAGATCGTTGTGATCTGTTTTTCCTCTTTGATCGTCCGCATGAAGTTTGCAATACCGAGTCCGCGGAACATGAACTCCTCGGAAAAGCCCGGCGCAAAGGCGCGGAGAAAGGCGATAAGCACATTTCCGATCCCAAACTCGAACCAGCTGACAACGCTGCCTGTATAGTGGACCAGAAGAAACGGAAGCAGCATCAGAAGACCGGCAGCGATATCTTTCTTTTTGAGGAACCCTTTAAAATTCGGGCGGAACCAGAAAAAGAAGATGCTTGCGCCCAAAAGCGCGCCAAAAGCATATCCGACTCCGGATGCCGTCATCGCGGTTCTGCCATATACCGTCATCTCAACCCCGTAACCGGGTAGGAACCGGGCGATCAGGCTATCGATGAGCCCTCCGATGCTTGTAAAGATGCTCACATAGATCGCGAGAAGAAAATATCCGAGGATCGGGTGATCCAGTACCTTATGCTGTCTTTGTTTCATGAGATATACCTCCGTTTTCTGTCATCCGCAGATGCTCTTCTTTGATATTATATCACATGAATACACATGACTCTTATTTTGACGGCGGATTATTACAACTTGCAGGCTACCGGATCCTCGGATTTCTCGTTTCGGTCTGCACCCTCGGGATCTACGGATTCTGGCTGAGGATCAAATTAAGAAGTGGATCGTGAGCCATACGCGCTACGCGTAAAGTTGATCATTAATACGAAAAGAACTCCCGGAACTTCTCCGGGAGTTCTTTATTCTTGAGAGTTTCTCCGGTTGTGTTCCGGGGATCAGTCATTTTCACGGAAACGCTGATTGTCGGGAAGCACTTTTTCTTACTTCGACAGCATCGAAAGCAGTTCCGGGATTGTGGCCTCGAAGTCCACGCCGTACCAGGGCTTTTCGGGATTCTTTAAGGTTTCGCGGATCGTGTCTGCCGTATAATCCGCAGCGATGCGGAAGGCATCCTTCAGGGAGAGGCCGCGCATCAGGGCGCCGACCGATACGCTGGAGAATACATCGCCGGTTCCGTGATACTGCGCGTCGACACGGTCATTTTGGTAGATGAAGTATTCCTTCGTTTCGGAATCATATCCATAGACGCCGGTTTTCCCTTCACTTAATGACACACCTGTCAGAACTGTCTTTTTTGCGCCGAGTGCGGCGAGCTTTCCGATCAGGTCCTTGATGTAGGCCTCATCATATTCTTCGCGGTATTCGGTATCCGTCATAAAGCAGGCTTCCGTGATATTCGGAACGATCACGTCCGCTTCGCCGCAGAGTCCGGCGTTCAGCTTCGCGTAATTAAGATCAAAGGCGGGATAGAGTTTTCCGTTGTCCGCCATAACGGGATCGATGAAGATCAGAGTGTCATCCGTCTTAAACTCACGGAAGATCTTTTTTACGATCTCGATCTCTTCCGCAGAGCCGAGGTATCCTGTATAGATCGCGTCGAAATGAACATTCTCCTTTTTCCAGTGATCCGTGATCGGGATCAGTTCGTCCGTCAGATCCTTTACCGTAAAGCCCTGAAACATCGTATGGGTCGAAAGTACGGCAGTCGGCAGGATCACGGTTTCCACACCCATTGCCGAGATGAGCGGGAGCGCGATTGTGATGGAGCATTTTCCGAGGCAGGAAATGTCCTGGATGGTCAGAATTCTTTTCATGATTGGATACCCCTTTCTTTTTGGTGCTTTCTGATTGAGCGGGCTTGCTGCTTAAATGCATAGAGAGTATAATTCATAATTGGACATATTGATATTGCCAGAATGATAGATATTTATAAGGCCAGATTATCATGAATTATCAGGTGGATAAAAAAGCGAAGGAAAGCGCCTATCTGCAGCTCTACACGCAGATCCGGCGGGATATCGAAAAGGGGCTTTTGAAACACGGCGAGAAACTGCCGTCAAAACGTCTTCTCTCTAAGGAAACGGGAGTAAGCGTGATCACGGTGGAGCATACATACGGGCTCCTTTCGGATGAAGGATATGTCATATCCAGGCCGAAAAGCGGTTTCTACGTGGATTTCGAAACCGGAGACGGCAGACGGGAGGTCCTGCGGTCGGGGGACACGCCGGAAGATGACAATGGTGAAAAAGAAAAACCGGGCAGTACCCGGAATTCCCCTCTTATAAGTGCTCCGGCGGACTTTCCTTTTTCCGTCTACGCGAAGGTTATGCGCTATGTGATCAGCGAATATGATACAAAGATCCTCCGAAAATCACCGAATCAGGGTACGGGCGAGCTTCGCGGAGCCATTTCCGGGTATCTAAGGAGAAGCCGCGGGATCCTTGTGAAGCCGGAAAGCATCGTGGTTGGGTCCGGTGCGGAATATCTCTACGGTCAGATCGCCCAGCTTGCCGGGGCGGGCACGCTCTTCGGGCTCGAGGATCCCTCCTATGAGAAGATCCGGAAGGTCTATGAGGCGAACGGGGCAAGGTGTGAAATGCTGAAACTGGGACGGAGCGGGATCCTGTCCGGCGAACTGCATGATTCCGAAGCGAAGATCCTGCATGTTACCCCCTTCCGGAGCTATCCCTCCGGGGTGACCGCTTCGGCACCGAAGCGTCATGAATATGCGAAATGGGCAGCGGCCGGCGACCGCCTCATTGTCGAAGATGATTATGATTCGGAGTTTGCCTCCGTAAGAAAGCAGATCGACACGATCTATTCCCTTATTCCGGAAAAGGTGATCTATGTGAATACTTTTTCGAAAACATTGGCCCCGTCCATGCGGATGGGCTATATGGTCCTGCCGGAAAAGCTTTTGAAAAAATATCAGAAAGAACTCGGCTTTTATTCCTGCACCGTGCCCGTGTTTGAGCAGTATGTGCTTGCCGAGTTCATAAACAGAGGCCATCTCGAACGGTATATCAACAGGAGAAGGCGAAAAGAGGCGGAATGATCTATGCAGGAGGGGAACAGCTCAGAAAATGTCCACGCTCTCGCAGTTTGAGACGGTGCCCTTCGCGAAGGGAGAGCCCACGTCGCATCTTCCGTGATGATAGGCGTTTTCCACGGTTCCGTCTTTCAGATCTTCGCTCACATCGATGTGAAGGCGGCTCACGCCCTTTTGCATCGAGGTCTCGATCATATTCAGGACTTCATCGATCTCTTTTTCCATAGTCGGTCCTTCAAACAGGGGAGCCTTTCGGCTCCCCCGCGTTTTACACAGTTTCGATCTTATTTGTACTTGTTCTTCTCGTCAAGCTCTTTCTGATGCTTGGTCTGGTCGAACGCGCACAGATCGGCGAATCCGTTACCTTCGAGCTGAGCGGTCATCTCGTCCCACTTCGCATCGAATGCGGCATCGTCGTCAACGAAGATCATCTGCCATGTGTAATCACATACGATCTCGTTGCATTGGTTGCGGATAACCGCGATGTCGGCGGTATCGGAATCGAGGGATATGGATACGTTCGGGCTGATGAGAAGCTTGTTGTTCTTCTTCATCCATTCAACAGGCTCTTTCGCGCCGAATTTCTCTGCCCATTCCTTCTTCATCTGGGTGTTCGTAGCTTCCTTCCAGGACTTCCAGTATTCCTTGTTGTAGGTCTCACCCGTGTTCGGGTTGATGGAGTTCGAGCTTACGATCCACTGGTTGATCGCGTTGTTACCGTCATTGTAACCGGCCCCGCCGTACTCCTCGGGAACCGGAAGGTTATCCATCAGAGCGTTGGAGTTGATCGCGGTATAGGTACCGTCAGCATTTACTTCATAGTTGAAGCCTTCGATACCCGTATGCTGGAAGGTAGCGCCTTCGGGAGAAGCATACCAGTCAAGGAATTCCATGATCTTCTTATACTTCGCGTCGTCAACCTGGGAACCTACACCGAATACACGACCGGAACCGAAGTAAGCGTCAGCGTCTGCATAGTAGTTCTGATCCTCTACGGGAACGAAGATGAAGGCGGTGCCGTCTTCAAGTCTGTCCTGACTGTTCCAGAAACCTACCTGCCAGCTGTACCACATAAGGTAAACCTGTCCCGCACCCATCTTTGCGCATGCGCTGTTCCAGTCCTGGGTACCGGAATCGGGATCCACGAGACCTCTTCTGTAAGCGTTGTTCAGGAACTTCGTGATCTTGTAGTAGGAAGCGGTCTTGTCCGTTAAGGGAGTGAACGTGCCGTCGGGCTTGAGGATCATGGAGCCGCGGAGCTTCTCGCCGTACCAGGTGGTCAGCTGTACTACGTTCGCGATACCGATCATGCCGTCACCGCCGTCCCAGTCAGCCCAGAGGGAGAAAGGATAAGCGGGATCGCCTGCATCATTGGTGGGATGAGCTTCCATCATCTGTCCGAGAACATCAAGGAGACCGTCAAGATCCTTGATATCGGGCATGCCGAGCTCTTTGTAGAGATCCCAGCGAAGGAGCGGGCTGGAATAGATGACATCCTGGGAATAGGAGCTCGGGGAAGAATTCAGCATTTCCGTAGGAATACCGTAGATCTCTCCCGCGTTTCCTTCAAGACCCTGGTTGTAAACGTCAATCTGCTCTTTGAATACCATCAGGTTCGGGTAGTTTCCGATGTCCGCGCTGATATCCTTGATGAGGCCGGACTTCACGCAGTCCGCGAAATCAGTGGCATCGAGGAGCACGATATCACCCAGATTACCGGAGCTTGCTCTGGTTTGGAAGATCGCGTCGCCCGCTACCTGAGGAGCGATGATGTTGAGGTCAACATTGAAACGGTCATTGACAACCTTCTGGAACCATCCGGTCTGCATGCCCTGGTAGTTGGCCGCGGCATCATAGATCTCGAATACCATGGTCTCGCCGGAACCTGCGTCCGCGGATGTGTCAGCTGCCGTATCCGTGGTTGCGGCTGCGGACGTATCCGTTGTGGTGGTTGCTGCGCTGCTGTCGGTGGAAGCCGTGTCCGTGGAACCCGAGCTGCCACAGCCTGCCAGTGACGCGATGACCATTGCACCGGCAAGCAGTAACGATGTTACTTTCTTCAATTTCATTTAAACACCTCCCTTTTCTATAACATTTGGGAACTCCATGCTCCCATTGCTACCCTTTTACTGCCCCGATCATGATGCCCTTTACGAAGAATCTCTGGAAGATCGGATATACGAGCAGGATCGGGAATACAACGACGATCGTAACGGTCATACGGATGGAAGTGGCATTGGCCGCGTGGGCCAGGCTGGCTGCCAGAGATGACGCGTTCGTCGTGCTGTTTACAAGTGATTTCAGTGAACTCGCCTGATTGATATAGTTATACAGTGTGAACTGAAGCGTGTAGAGCTTCTGATCCGTAACCAGGAGCAGGGTATCCTGGAAGGAGTTCCACTGCGCGACCGCCGTGAAGATCGCCACTGTGGCAAGGATCGGCTTGATGACCGGAAGGATGATGCTGAAGAAGCACCTGAGGGTCCCCGCGCCGTCAATCTCGGCTGCGTCCGTCAGCTCTCTGGGAATGGATTCCACGAAGGTCTTGCAGAGTACGATGTAGAAAGGAGACACCGCCGTCGGAAGTACATATACCCAGAAATTGTTATAGAGGCCCAGGTTTTTCATGGTCAGGAACCAGGGAATGATCCCGGCGTTGAAATACATGGTGGCCACGATGAAACGGTACCAGATCTTTCTCTTCCACATCGTCTCACGTGTAAACATATATCCGAGGAAGGCGGAAGTGGCAACGGTCAGAAATGTCCCGACCACGGTCCGCTTCAGCGATACGTTGAAAGCATCGAGCAGCGACGGAATATGCGACACATTGATGTAGTTCGTAAGATGCAGCTCCTTCGGCCAGAAGGTGATCTTTCCTCTCTGGCTCAGTTCGTTCGAACTGATGGTGTTGATAAAAATGTAGTAGAAGGGATACGCGCAGACAAAAGCGAACAGCGTGTATACCAGATAGGTGACTACCGAAAGGATCCCGTCCGCGGGATCGATCCTTTTTCTTACTTTAACAGGAGCAGTTTTTTTCTTAACAGAAGCGGATTCCATCAGATAAAGCCCTCCCCTCTCGTCAGCTTTGAAATGGCATTCGTCACACAAAGCAGGATGATGCTGACCACACTCTTAAGAATTCCGATGGCGGTGGAAAGCGAATAGCCGCCGGAGCCCATGGCCAGGTTGTATACATAAAGGTCAAGAACCTGAATGGTGTTCTTATTGAAGTTGTTCTGGAATACGAAGAACTGCTCCATTCCGTTGGAAAGGAAGTTCGCGATGTTCAGGAACAGCAGCACGAAATAAGTGGGCAGGATCGAAGGGATCGTGATATGCAGGATGATCTGGATCCTGTTCGCGCCGTCCACCCGCGCGGCTTCATATAATTCTTCGTCAATGCCGGAGATGGCGGCGATATACATGATCGCGGCCCAGCCGGCGTTCTTCCAGGTCAGCCACAGCCACATCTTGAACCAGATGTGCTCGGAGGACTGAAGGAACATGATGGGCTTTGTGATCGCGCCCGTCTCCATCAGGATGCTGTTTACCACGCCCGTGCTGTTGAACACACAGAAGGCGATGGAATAAACAAGAACCCAGCTGATGAAGTTCGGAAGTGTGGTAACGGTCTGTACGAACTTCCGGTAAGGCTTCCACTTGATCTCATTTAAGAATACCGCGAAGACCATGGGAAACCAGGAGAACAGCATCGAGAGCCCGCTGACCGCGAAGGTATTCATCAGTACCTGGCCGATCTGCTTGCGCTTGATCTCATTATCCACCATGTAGGAGAACCATTTGAAACCTACAAAAGCCGCTTCCGAAAGAGGCTTCGGCGGTTTGTAGTCATAAAAGGCGTATTTCCAGCCATACAGCGGATAATAGGAAAAGACTGCAACAAGCAGAACGAACGGAAGAACGTAGAGAAATTCCCTGTAACCTCGTAATTTTTTCTTATTCATATAATCCCCCCGAAAAAAACGGTTCCTTCTCTGCACTCATTATAAAACGTTTTACCAAACGAGGTCAATACGAAAATTTAGGTAAAACAGGTTAAAGTTTCCATCCGGATTTCCGGTGGCCGTTTTCGGGGATCTGTGCTACATTTGGAAGTATGAAGATGACGACATTATGCTATATCCGGGAGGGCGGGAATGTCCTGATGCTCTACCGGAACAAAAAGGAAAAGGACGAGAACGCCGGAAAATGGATCGGCGTCGGAGGAAAGCTGGAAGAAGGCGAAAGCCCGGAGGACTGCCTTTTAAGAGAGGTGAGAGAGGAGACGGGACTTACGCTCCTTCGCCGGCAGTTCCGGGGGATTGTGACCTTTGTTTCGGACGAATGGGGAACGGAGCAGATGTTCCTTTATACGGCGGATGGCTTTGAAGGAAAGCTTAAGGAATGTGAAGAAGGGGAACTTCGGTGGATCCCGGAGGAGAAGATCCCGGAGCTTTCCCTCTGGGAGGGAGACAGGATCTTTCTTCGTAAACTCTTCGATACGGAAGAGGTCTTCTTTCTGAAACTGATCTATTCCGGAGACAGACTCACGGAAGTAAGGGATTATGAAATGATCCCGCCGCCCAGGACATAATCCCCGTCATAGAGTACGGCGGACTGCCCCTTTGTGATGGCGCGCTGGGGATCTTCGAATTCCACCCGGATCCCGTTTTCCGATACGGGGATCACTCTCGCGGGCTGTTCCTTATGCCGGTAACGGATGCGGACGCTGCAGGTAAAATCCGACCCCGGGATGCTGTCCGTAAGCCAGTTCATTTTTCCGACGAAAAGATCCCTTCTGAAAAGGCTCTCATTCGTCCCGAGCACCACCCTGTTTTCTTCCGGAAGGATCCCGGTCACATAGTAAGGCTCGGGGCCTGAGATCCCGAGACCCCGCCGCTGACCGACGGTATAGCAGATGATCCCCTTATGACGGCCGAGGGGCCTTCCGGTCTCATCCACGAAATCCCCTTCGGGATAATCCTTTCCGGTGTGCTCCCGGATCACCTTCGAGTAATCGCCGTCAGGAACGAAGCAGATATCCTGACTGTCCGCCTTCGCGGCATTCACGAAACCGGCCTCGTCGGCAAGCTCCCGGATGCCGGGCTTTGTATAGTCTCCGAGGGGAAAGAGGATCCTTGAGAGCCTCTCCTTCGGGATCCCGTAGAGAAAATAGCTCTGATCCTTTGTAAGATCCAGAGCTTTTTTTAACCGGAAAATCCCGGCTTCCTCCGAGATCCTCGCATAGTGTCCGGTGACGATATACCGGCAGCCGAGCTCCTCTGCTTTTCGGAAGAGCGTGCCGAACTTCAGATGATTGTTGCAGTCGATGCAGGGATTCGGAGTACAGCCCCGCTCATACGCTAAGGTGAAGCGGTCGATCACTTCCTTTTTAAACTCTTCCCGGTAGTCGACGACACAATGCGGGATTCCGAGCCGCGCGCAGACGCGCCTCGCATCATCCACATCCCGGAGGGAGCAGCAGGTCTTCGCCCCGGCCGTACCGCTAAGCTCCGAGGGATCGTCATAGAGCCGCATGGTACAGCCGAAGCAGGAAAAGCCCTTTGACTGTATGAGCTTTGCCGCCATACTGGAATCCACCCCGCCGCTCATGGCGATCAGGGCTTTTTTTTCATCCCGGTTTGCGGCCGGGGTTTCATAAGGATCGTTCATGTGTCCTATTTTAGGGGAAAAGGCCTTTTCTTACAAGAAGAAACGCCCTACTTTTCTTTGACATTTCCAGCCCGGTATGTTACGTTTGAAATCGTGATTATGAGGGATACGAAGCGCGGAATACGGATCTTCGGAAGTGTTCCGGAACGGGTGGCATCATAAAAAAGGAGAAATCGGAATGGATCTTACGGAATTAAGAGGAAAGATCGACGAGGTGGATGACAGGATCCTGTCTCTTTTCCTCGAGCGGATGGAATTAAGCAGGGAAGTGGCCGAATACAAGCAGAAGAACAATCTGCCGGTGCTTAACAGGACCCGGGAACGGGAGATCCTGAAAAAGGTGATGGAACAAAGCGGTGATATGCGGGAATATGCGCACCGGTTCTATTCAGGCATCTTTGAGATCGGCCGGGCTTATCAGGAAAATATCATAAGTGACAGATCGCCTCTTCGGGAAAAGATCGAAACGGCTCTTGGAAAGGCCACCAATTCCTTCCCGCAGGAGGGAAGCATCGCGGTATGCGGAGTGGAAGGCGCCTATGCCCAGATCGCCGCGGACAGGATGTTTTCGCGCGGAAATCTGATGTTTTTTAAAAGCTTTGACGCGGTTTTTGACGCGGTGGAAAAGGGACTCTGCGACTTCGGGATCCTGCCCATCGAAAACAGTACCAACGGATCCGTGCGCAGTACCTATGATCTTCTCCGGACGAGAAACGTGACGATCGTAAGAAGTCTGAAGCTGAATGTCCGGCACGAACTGCTGGCAAAGCCCGGAACGAAGCTTTCCGATATCAGGGAGGTTCATACCCATGAGCAGGCTCTCGGACAGTGCAGTGAGTTTTTAAAGACGCTCGGTCCCGATGTGAAGCTCGTGCCCTGCGCGAGCACCGCGCTGGCGGCATCCATGGCTTCCGACCGGGATTCTGACGGGATCGCGGCCATTGCCTCCCATGATACGGCGAGGCTCTACGGGCTCGAGCCCATCGCGACGAACATTTCGAATAATGAGAATAATTACACCCGGTTCATCTGTATCGCGAAGGATACCGTGATCTATCCGGGTGCGGATCATATCAGCCTCATCATCGCGACGGCCCACCGCCCCGGAGCTCTTTCCGAGGTGCTGAACCGTTTTTCCGCGATGGAGGTCAATCTCCTGAAGCTGGAGAGTTCGCCCATGGTCGGGCATGATTTCGAGTTCATGTTTTTCTTTGAACTTCAGGCCACCGTCCGGGATCCGAAGATCGTGACAATGCTTCAGAGTCTTGAGCGGGACTGCGAGGAAATGGATTTTCTCGGCAATTACATGGAAGTCTGAAGCTTCATTTACTCTTTTTACTTCTGAGATTCATAAGCTTCCCGGACAGCCTTTGCAAGCTGGTCCGCGCAGGATGTGCCGCGGACCCCGCAGAGGTTTCCGAGGAGCTTTTCTTCTATATATTCCACAGTCATACCGTCAACAAGTTTGGAAACGGCTTTCAGATTTCCGTTGCAGCCGTTCGTGA
>JAILLW010000004.1 GCA_024692955.1 Lachnospiraceae bacterium
CAAAGAGCTGAGTGTCATCTCGTCAAACCCCGTATTGCGAAGGGATCTGACAGCCTTGTCATAAAGGAAATCAACGCTCCTTTCACGGACCGGCTTATAGATCTGCCCCGCCTGACAGAAACGGCAGCCCCGGATACACCCTCTCTGGATCTCCAGATTGATCCTGTCCGAATAGGTCTGGATATAGGATACCACCGGCGCTTCCGGATAAAAGGTATCCGACATATCCTTTACCAGTTCTTTTGTCACCGTGCGCGGGATCCCTTCCTCCACGGGTTCCATCGAACGGATCGTTCCGTCCTCATGATATGTCACCTCATAAAATGCCGGCACATACATTCCCGGGACACGGGCCGCCTCCCGGAGGAACTCTTCACGGGTCCTGCCCTTTCTCCTTGCGTCTTTATACAGATCCAGAAGCTCCCGGTATCTCGTCTCGCCTTCACCCATATAGAAAATGTCGATGATTTCGGCAACCGGCTCCGGATTGTAGCTGCAGGGTCCCCCCGCCATCACCACCGGAACATCCCAACCGGTTCTCTCCTTCGAACTGAGCGGGATCCCGGAAAGGTCAAGAACCTGAAGAATATTCGTATAGCACATTTCATACTGGAGGGTGATCCCCAGAAAGTCAAAAGAACGGATCGGATCCTGAGATTCCAGCGCAAAAAGCGGGATCTTCTTCTCCCTCATCACGGCGTCAAGATCCGTCCAGGGAGAATATACCCGCTCACACCAGGTATCCTCAAAGGAATTGAACATATCATAAAGGATCTGGATTCCCAGATGGGACATCCCGATCTCATATACATCCGGAAAGCACATGCAGAAGCGCACATCAACGGAATCCGGATCCTTATAGACCGCGTTGACCTCATTCCCGATGTAACGGGCCGGATGCTCGATCCGAAGCAGGATCTCTTCGTCAAGAGCCAGATGCTCGTTCATGTACTATCTCCTGCTCAGTTCTTCGGTGACATCTTCCCACGAGATCCCTTTTTCGGCCATAAGCACCATCATATGATACAGAAAGTCCGCCATTTCATAGATGCATTCGTTTCCGTTGGGATTCTTGGCGGCGATCACGATCTCGGTCGCCTCTTCTCCGAGTTTTTTCAGGATCTTGTCGATCCCCTTATCGAAAAGATAGTTCGTATAGGATCCTTCTTTCGGATGCTCTTTCCGGTCCATAATCACGGAAAATACCTGTTCAAACACTTCATGAGGATTCTTGCCGCCCTCATCATCCGCTTTTTTCAGGATCTCGTTGAAAAAGCAGCTGTAGGCGCCGGTATGGCAGGCGACACCGATCTGCTCCACCTTTGCGAGGATCGTATCCTTGTCGCAGTCCGCGGTAAGAGACCTGACATACTGATAATGTCCGGATGTCTCACCCTTGATCCAGAGTTCGTTCCGGGAACGGGAAAAATAGGTCATTCTTCCGGATCTCAGCGTCATGTCATAGGCTTCCTCGTTCATATAGGCCAGCATAAGGACCTCTCCGGTCTTATGATCCTGAACGATCACGGGAACCATACCGTCGGAGTTCTTTTTCAGTTCGGAAAAAGGAAGGACGTTGCGAAGAGAAAGGACATTCACTCCGTTCTCAAGGCAGAGAGCTTTGATGTTCTCGATCTCGTTCACGTTTTCGTTGATGGCCTTTCCCGTCAGTCCCGAGATCTTGTCGGCTTTCAGGATCTCGATGATCTTATCGAGGGACACATCCGGGAGCGTCACGATCACGGGCAGCACGGAAACCTCCATAGCCTGACGGATCGTATGCTCGTTGATGAGTACGATCTCGTCCACATAGTCCCTGAGCTGCTCCTCGTTCTCGCTGATCTCCGAAGCGTCCTTTACGCAGGCGAGGATCTTGTCCTTTCCGAATCTCTGGGACACTTCCTTCGTAAGTTCCACATTCGTGCTCTTGGAATAATTCAGGCAGGCCTTTTTGCAGCCGGCATAGAGCAGCTTCTTGACGTCCTCGAAGCGCCTGATATTTCCCGCTCCGATAACGGGAATCTGCGCGCTTTCGCAAATGGTCCTTATCTCATCGATCGCTATGTCATGCGCCTCGTCGTCATTCGACAGGTCGTAGACAATGATCTCATCGGCTCCGTTTTCGGAATAGGTTCTCGCAAGTTTCGCGGGATCCGCGGACACCAGGGTATCGGATCCGTAATCACTGACGGCTCTGCCATCCTTCAGAAAGATGCAGGGAATAAATCGTTTTGTGCGTTCCATTACAGACATCCTTTCGTGCTCGGTATTTCATCGGATCTTAAGTCCGGCGCCGTCGCCTCATCCAGGGCACGGGCGAAAGCCTTGAAGATCGATTCGATCATATGATGATTGTTCCCCTCATTGATCACCTTAATGTGAATGTTCATCATCGCGGCCCAGGATACGGCATAGAAGAATTCCTTCACAAGTTCCGTGTCCAGACCGCCCACTCTCTCAACGGTAAACGGAGCGTCGAACCTTAAGGCCGGCCGGCCGCAAAGGTCCACGGCACAGAGGCTTAAGACCTCGTCCATCGGGATCATGGCACTTCCGTAACGCCTTATCCCCTTTTTGTCTCCGAGAGCATCCCTGATGGCGGTTCCGAGAACGATCCCGCAGTCTTCCACCGTATGATGCGCGTCGACAACAAGATCCCCTTTGGCCTCCAGCTCCAGATCAAAAAAACCGTGACGGGCAAAGCCTTCCAGCATATGATCGAAAAAGCCGATCCCCGTGCTTATCTTTGCCTTTCCCTTACCCTCGATCAGAAATTTCATGGAGATGTCGGTCTCCTTTGTCTTTCGGTTGATCTTCGCTTCTCTCATTCTCTTTTCCTCTTCTTTTCCTGTTTATGAGCCACTCCGGATCCCGGCAGTCTCCCCGGGATCACGAAAACCTTACTGCGATGGAGTTCGCGTGAGCGGTAAGTCCTTCCGCCTTCGCGAAGGTTTCGATCTTTTCGTGTACGGAAGAAAGCGCGTCCTTCGAATAGCAGATGATGCTGGATTTTTTCATAAAGTCATCCACACTTAAGGGGCTGAAAAACCGCGCCGTCTGGTTCGTCGGAAGGATGTGATTCGGTCCGGCGAAATAGTCTCCAAGGGGTTCCGAAGAATAGGGACCGAGGAAGATCGCGCCGGCGTTTCTGATCTTCGTCATCACGGAAAAAGGATCCGCCGTCAGGATCTCAAGGTGTTCGGAAGCGATCTCATTCGCCGCAAGAACGGCCTCATCCATATTCTTCGCAATAAAGATATATCCGTAGTTTTCCAGTGACTTTTCAATGATGCTTCTGCGCTCAAGCCGTTCAAGGAATCCTTCAATCTCTCCGGAGACCTTTTCGGCAAGTTCCTTCGAGGTCGTGATCAGGATCGCGGAAGCCATCTCGTCGTGCTCTGCCTGTGAAAGGAGATCCGCCGCAACGTAGCGGGGATCCGCGGTTTCATCCGCGATCACCAGGATCTCGGAAGGGCCAGCCACCGAATCGATGGAAACGTGTCCGAAGCAGGCCTTTTTCGCCAGTGCCACAAAAATATTCCCGGGACCCGTGATCTTGTCGACCTTCGGAACCGACTCCGTACCGAAGGCCATTGCGGCAATGGCCTGTGCCCCGCCTGCCCGGTAGATCTCATCCACTCCGGCGATCTTAGCCGCCGCAAGAGTCACCGGACTCACCTTTCCGGCCGCATCGGGAGGAGTCGTCATAATGATCTTTTCCACACCGGCCACCCTTGCGGGAATGATGTTCATAAGGACCGAACTCGGGTAAGCGGCTTTTCCGCCCGGTACATATACTCCCGCGCTGCCGATCGGAAGGATCCGCTGTCCGAGGATCGAACCGTCATCCTTTGTATCGATCCAGCTGAGGCGAAGCTGCTTTTCGTGAAAAGCGCGTATGTTTCCGGCAGCCTCTTCCATAACGGAAATGAGTTCCGGATCCACCCCGGATACCGCCTCATCGATCTCTTCCCCGGTCACGCGGATATTTCCGGCATTCAGCCGATAGTGATCGAATTTCTCCGTGTAGTCAAACAGGGCGGCATCGCCTTCACTTCTTACGCGGTCAATGATCTCACTGACCTTCTCTTCATACTCCGTATACGCGTTCGGGCTCCGGTTAAGAAGCTTCGAAAGCAGTTCTTTTCTTGTATTCTCATTCAGTTCTTGTGTTCTCATGATCTGTCCTTTCCTTTTTCTCCATCCTCTTTCAGAAGCGAGCGCAGTTTCCCAACCAGATCCTTGATCTTTTCGGATTCCATCTGCATCGCCACCGGATTTACGATCACGCGCGCGGAAAGCGGCATGATCTCTTCAAGCACATCCAGGCCGTTCTCTTTAAGGGTCGACCCGGTCTCCACGATATCAACGATCACATCGGACAATCCGACAATGGGTCCGAGCTCCACGGAGCCCGCAAGCTTGATGATGTCCACGGTCTGATGCTTCCTGTTGAAGAAATAATCCTTCGCGATCTTCGGATACTTGGAAGCCACGCGGATCTGCTCCCGGTGGGCAAGAAGTTCCGCCTTGTCCTTCGGTCCACAGACACACATCCTGCACTTTCCGAAGCCGAGATCCAATACCTCGAAGACATCACGGTCCTCCTCGACGATCGTATCCTTTCCGACGACCCCGATGTCGGCCGCGCCGTATTCCACATAGGTGGGCACGTCCGGGCCCTTCGCGAGGAAAAACTGAAGACCGTGCTTTTCGTCCGTAAAGATCAGTTTTCTGGTATCCTTGTCCTTCATCTCATCGCAGGTGATCCCGACTTTCTCAAGCATCTCCATGGTCTTGCTTGCCAGTCTTCCCTTCGCCAGCGCGATGGTCAGGTATTTCTTGTCATTCTGCGCATAATCCTTGTCCTGTCCCTTCAGCGCGTCCATCAGATCATCGATCACGATGGCGAATCCGATGGCGGGCGCATCCTTTCCGAAGTAGGAAAGGAGTCTGTCATAACGCCCTCCCTTGATGATCGGATTGCCGATACCGTAGGTATAGGCCTTGAAGATGACGCCGGTGTAATAATTATATTTTGACAGCATGCCGAGATCAAAAGAGATATACTCCTGAAGATCATCCCGGACAAGTTCCTCGGAAAGTTCCTTAAGCCTCTCCACGGCCTCGATCGCACCGCGGTCTTTCGCGGCCTTAAGCGCCTCTGTCAGAACTTCCCTGCCTCCGAAAAAGTCGGTTACGGAAAGAAGCAGTTTCCTGTCTTCTTTCGGAATCCCCTGTTCCTCGAGGAACTGTTCCGCACCGTAGATGTTCTTCACGCAGAAAAGATCCCGTAAAGTAAGCTCCGTCGCCTTTGAGATCCCCGCCTGTCTGCAGATCCCGCGGAAGTATTCCGCGTTTCCGAGGCAGATCTTGAAATCCTTCAGACCGGCTTCCTTCAGCGTTTCAACCGCAAGACTTATGATCTCGGCGTCCGCCGCGACCGAACCGTCGTTCAGAAGCTCCGCGCCCATTTCCGTCACTTCCCTCAGTTTCCCCTGAAGGGAGGAAGTATTCGTAAAGGTATTGCCCTGGTAGGTGAGGCGGACGGGCTTATCGCCCTCCATAAAATAGTTTACGGCGCACCTTGCTACGGACGGTGTGAAATCGGGCCTTAATACCAGAGTGTTTCCCTCGTCGTCGTAGAATTTATAAAGATCCTTTGAGGAGGTGGTGCCGATCTCCGAGGAGAAAACGTCAAAGTATTCGAAGGTCGGAGTCTGAATGTCCCTGTACAGGCGGTCGGAAAAGACTTTATGGACCTTTTCCTCCACTTCGATCTTGCGCTTGTATTCGATTCCGTAGATGTCTCTTACCCCTTCGGGCGTATGAAGCAGATTTGCCGTATTCATCCTTTTTTCCTTTCCTTTGCACTTTATCGTAGTAACGTGCTACTATGCTACCACGATAAACTGTGTCTGTCAAGTCCGTTTTCCGGGGCTTTCTCAGTCCGGCATGGCCTCCCGCTCTTCCACATCTTTTTTCAGCGCTTCCAGATAGGGCACGAACACGCCTTCATTCGGTGTTATGATAAAGTCCGGATTCAGTTCCTCATAGAGGAAGCTCTTCCTCCCGCCTTCAAGCGAACGGTCCCAGAAAAACCGGAACATTGCGTAGGGAAGATAGTAAAGTACGTCTCTGTGCGTATAATGGATCAGGAAGAAAGCCACTCCGCCCTGTTTTTCAAACTGCTCCATAAAAGCAACCTGATGTTCATGGATATTATGGAGCGGAAAACGATCCTCCCGGCATTCCTTCGCGTCAAAGCAGACCGGAAGCCCCTGGACCGCGCCGATGTAATCCACGGTACTCTTCTGGTCAAAGTAGGCAAGGGTGATCTGCTTTCCCTCTGGAGCCATCTTCACGGGGGTGATGGGGGTCGGGATCTTCTGCACGATCGCGAGCCCTTCCTCCCTGTATTTATCATTCGTTTTGTTGATCAGTTCTTCAAGGGCAGAGCCCCGAAGACCCCTTGTTTTCCAGGTACTCATAGTTCCTTACGTAAGTTCCACGGTCAGCCCCTTAAGTTCGCTGATCGCACAGTTTTCGGGGAATTCAAGACGATAGGCGCAGAGTTCCTGGCGAAACCGGTCGTTCTTGCGGTTAAACCCCATATCTCCGTATTTCGTATCACCGAGCACCGGATGCCCGATATGCGAAAGATGCGCCCGGATCTGATGGGTCTTTCCTGTCACGAGCTCCACCGCGATCCTGCTTCTTTGCTTTCCCGGTTCAAGCGGGATCACCCTCGTTACGATTCTGGAAAAGCCCCGGGCCTCCCGCGGATCCTCCGGAAGCTCATCAAGCACCGTGACCCTGTTCGTCTTCTCATCCTTTTTGAGATACGCGGTAAGAAGGCTCTCCTCCCCCACATATCCTCTGACCGTTGTCCGGTAGATCTTCCTGATGCTCCGGTCCTTCAGCATCCCGGAGACTTCGCGGCTTCCGAAAAGCGTCTTCCCTCCGATCACAAGTCCCCATGTGTTCCGGTCCAGCCGGTTCAGCATGGACGGACGGAAGGAAAGCAGGCTTTCTTTCGTGATCTCTCCTTTCGAAAGAAGGTATCCGATCAGATACTCATTCAGGG
>JAILLW010000112.1 GCA_024692955.1 Lachnospiraceae bacterium
TGCGGAGCGCCTTGCCTGCTATTATACCGGAACTCCGCAGAACAGCCGGGAACTTAAAGAATACGCGAAGGGCTTTCTTGCGGGCTATATGGTTCCCGACTTCTTTATCCGTCTTGATGAGATGCCGAGGAACAAGCGGAACAAAACCGATTATCAGGACCTGAAAGCAAGAAGGATAGACGATTTGTTGAAGGATCCGCAAAAAGAGGGTCTGCCGGAAGAAGATGCCCGAAAAGAGGAGGACGGACCGGACGAAACGGAGCGCAGGATCCGGGATGCCTTTTCCGAAGTGCTGGGGCTTTCTTCCGTGGGGCCGGAGGATTCCTTCTTTGATCTTGGCGGGAACTCGCTGCTTGCCATGCAGCTTTCGCTGGAACTGGACGATCCTGATCTCAGTGTAAAAGACATCTTTCTGCTTAAGACGCCCCGCAGGCTGGCCCATGCTTCCCGCGGACAGGCGGCCGCGGATCCGGAGGATAAAAGCCGGGCACAAAAGAGGTCTTATCCGCTGCTTCCCTATCAGCGCTATTATGTGGATTATCAGCTGTATTTTCCGAAAGGGGACGGATCCAACATACCGCTTATCGAGTCCATGCCCCGGTCCGAAATCTCGCCGGAGGTGCTGAAACAGGCGCTGGAAAAGATCCTTCATCATTTTTCCGTATTCTCGACGGTCTTTACCTTTACGGACGAAGGCTTCGTACAGCGAAGCGAACCGGAGAGGATCGGGCCGGTCACGATCATTGAGACAACGGACGAAGCCTTTGAAAAGGAGATCCTTCCGGATCTTATCAAGCCCCACAGGGTGATCAACTCCCTTCTCTACCGCTTCGCGATCTATGCCACACAGACAAGAGTCCTTCTTTATATGGATTTCCATCACAGCATCATTGACGGCGCCGGCGTTAATCTGGTAAAGAGGAACCTGATCCGGGTCCTTCGGGGAGAAGAACCGGAAGAAGATCTGTATTATGACTATCTCGGACGGATGGAGCTTTCCGCGAAAAGAGAGGGGCAGGATGAGGCCCTTGCGCGGATGAAGGGGATGTATAATCTCCCTTCCTTCGACCGGCTGCCCCGCAAGGATCATGAGAGCAGGAAAAACGGGATCCGTATCCTGACGATCCCGTTTGACTATACATACAGCGACCTTACGGACGCGCTTTCCGGAAAGAACATTACCACCGGTATGCTCTATTCGGCCGCCGGGCTTCTTGCGCTCAGGGAATACAACGGATCGGACAGAGTTCAGGTGCAGTGGATCTATCACGGAAGGGACGAGAAATGGAAGGAGAATGTGGTGGGGCTCACCATGTGCGGGCTGCCCCTGGCGGCGGACTTCGGCCGTCCCGGGTTTGACCTTCTTAAGGAGGTAAGATCCCAGATCGCCGAAACGATCCCTTATTCCGGGCTCTCCTTCGCGCTTTATGACAATTCGCCCGGCAAACTGGATACCGTCAACATGATCTGCGAGGAAGGAGTGATGACGGATCTTACGATCACGCCGGGAGCAAGGGAGATCCCTCTCTGGGACTTCAGGCATACCTCTTCCGCGGATGTGGAATGCGTGCTTTATCCTTCGCGGAAGGAGGACAGGCTGACCATGTTCATCAATTACAACAGCAACTGCTATGAAGAGAAATCCGTAAGGCGGTTCGGGACGCTGGTCGCGGACTGTATGCGGCGTCTTTCCCTGGAGTGAGCGGGCAAATACGGGTAAGAAGAAAAGCAGGGATTGGTTCTTGACACACAGCGCTTTTTTGCTTATTATGGATAGGACGCTTTAAGCGCCGAAAGCTATGTTTTTCGTCTATGGTGGGTATGGCGCAGTTGGCTAGCGCGCCAGATTGTGGCTCTGGAGGCCGAGGGTTCGAGTCCCTCTATCCACCCTTTCATCAAGAAAATTGCTTGGTGACTTCTTGGGCCATCGCCAAGCGGTAAGGCACAGCACTTTGACTGCTGCATACGCTGGTTCGAATCCAGCTGGCCCAGCTCAAATTTCATAAGGGCCATTAGCTCAGGTGGTAGAGCACTTGACTTTTAATCAAGTTGTCCGGGGTTCGAGTCCCCGATGGCTCATGACCTCGGAAGCGCTGTAGATACAAGGGTTTCCGAGGTTTTTGTTTTGAAAGCCGTGTCTATGCATGCTTCGGACCGGCGCCGGCACAAAGGAAGAAGCTCCCCGGCAGAGAGGACGTAGCCGGAATCGGGACAGGAAAGCAATTGCGAACGGAACGGAAAATGACGGAGAAGAAACTGCAGGATCAGAATACGGAACAGGAAAACAAGATGGGGGTGCTTCCGGTAAGGAAGCTCCTGATATCCATGTCCCTTCCCATGATGGCGTCCATGCTGGTTCAGGCACTCTATAATATCGTGGACAGCATCTTCGTGGCGCGCCTTTCGGAAAACGCGCTGACCGCGGTTTCCATGGCCTTTCCCCTGCAGACTCTGATGATCTCCCTGGCCGGGGGTACCGGAGTCGGCGTCAACGCGATCCTTTCGAAAGCCCTTGGCGAGAAGGAGTTCGATAAGGCAAACAAGGCCGCGGAAAACGGGATCTTTCTTTCGATCATAGGCTATCTGGTCTTTCTCGTGGTGGGATTTACCGCGGTCAGGCCCTTCTATATGTCCCAGACCTCGGATCCGGAGATCATCGAATACGGCGTGCAGTATCTTACCATAGCCCTCACGTTGTCCTTCGGGGTCTTCGGCCAGTTCATCTTCGAGAGGATCCTTACCTCCACGGGCAGGACTTTTTATACAATGCTGACCCAGGGAACGGGAGCCATCGTGAACATCATTCTGGATCCGATCTTTATCTTCGGTATGTTCGGGCTTCCGAAAATGGGAACCGCCGGCGCGGCTGTCGCGACCGTGATCGGACAGATCACGGCGGCCTGTTTTGCCCTGTATCTCAATCTCAGGAAGAATCCGGATGTAAAGCTTTCCGCGAAGGGCTTTCGCCCGGACGGGGCGATGATCGGCAGGATCTACCGGATCGGTGTTCCCTCCATTATCATGATGTCCATCGGCTCCGTGATGACCTATACGATGAATAAGATCCTTATGGCCTTTTCTTCCACCGCGGTGGCGGTCTTCGGGGTGTATTTCAAACTTCAGAGCTTTATCTTCATGCCGGTCTTCGGACTGAATAACGGCCTGGTGCCCATCGTTGCGTACAATTTCGGAGCAAAGAAGAAGGACCGGATGATGGAGAGCTGGAAACTGGCCTGGATCTACGCGACCGCGATCCTGGTCTTCGGGGTGATCCTGTTTGAGGCGGTGCCCCGTACTCTGCTTGGAATGTTCGATGCCTCCGAATATATGATGGGGATCGGCACGGTGGCGCTTCGCGTGATCGCGGTGCATTTTCCGTTCGCGGCGTACTGTATCGTGACGGGCTCCATGTTCCAGGCTCTGGGGCACAGTGTATACAGCATGATCACCTCGATCATGAGACAGCTGGTGGTACTGATCCCGGCTGCTTTTCTGCTTTCGCTCCCGGGAAATGTGGATTATGTCTGGTGGTCCTTCCCCATCGCGGAACTGATGTCCGCAATGGCTACCACATTCTTCTTTGTGATCCTGTACCGGAAGGTGATAAGCGGGATCGGGAAGGAGCCGGCTCCGGCGGAGGAAGCATGAACGAAATATGAGCGGATATGGCGGAATTGGCAGACGCGCCAGATTTAGGTTCTGGTGGGGGATCCCGTGCAGGTTCAAGTCCTGTTATCCGCAATAAAAAGGGGGTTATACCCCCTTTTTATTGCGGATAGAGACCTTGGACCTGAGGTCCAAGGTCTCCGCTTCGCTCCGGTCGGCGCTGACCGATGTCCACCGGACATCGAGCGCCCTGTTATCCGCAATTCGAAGGTTGGGGTTATACCCCTTATTATTACGGATAGAGACCTTGGACCTGAGGTCCAAGGTCTCCGCTTCGCTTTATTATAGAGCATATTGCAGGGCGAAAACAGATGATATAAAATAAAAGTGTATGTGCTGTTCCCAAGAGGAGGGCAAATATGGCGAAAAATACAAATATTTTATCGGCATTATCCGTATTTCAGGCAGATCTTGCAGCCAGAATAGAAAAAGCACCTGTAAACAGGACTGTATCTGTAGAGACGGCTCACTGGAACACATTTGGCAGGAGCGTAAGGGATTCGATGATAAAGAGGCCTGATGTAACGATCAGGGCATCATTCCTCTCCCAGGGCCATAAAGGAATCCCGCTGATGGTAACAATCCCTGCAGGAAGATCAGACCTCTTTGACAGTAACGGATACTTAGGCCTGTGCAGGGCAGGTATGGAACTGGGATTCGACAAATAAGAAACCGGAGGAATATTCCGATGATCGACCAGACAGCATTCAACCAGATCGCCGAGACTCTGGCGGCGCATTACGACAGCGTCTTTTATGTGGACGCGGAAACGGGGCGTTATACCGCCATGGTTCCTTCAAAGATGCTGGCGGAACTGAATATCCCGGACGAGGGCGAGGACTTCTTCTCGATGGCTAAGGGGAACGCGAAGAAATACGTGCATCCGGACGATCTTGGTCTCGCTCAGTTTGTTCATGAAAAAAAGAGCATTATCGACTGCGTCGTGAAAAACGGCTCCTATTCCGTGAGCCTGAGGCTGCTTATGGATGGGAATATCATACATATCCGGCATGTTGACATGCTGTGCAAAGACGGGAAGCACATCCTTTTCTGCATGGAAAACATTGATGATGAGGTGCGGGAGAAGATAGCCCAGCAGGAGAAGCTCCGGAACGTGGAGCGTATGGTAAGAGTTGATGAACTGACCGGCATCAAAAACAAACATGCTTTCGCGGAACTGGGCAGGTCGCTGGATGAGCGCATACACAAGGCGGATACCGGCCTTCGGTTCGGAATTCTGATCTGCGATGTCAATGACCTGAAGCTCTATAATGATATCAGGGGGCACGGCTTCGGGGATGAATTTCTCCGCAGAGCCTGCCGCATGATCAGCGGGAATTTCGCGCACAGCCGGATCTATCGGATCGGCGGAGACGAGTTCGCCGTCTATCTGACGGGCGAAGAATATGAGATCCGGGAAGAGCTTCTCGAAAACCTGAGGAGGGAATCCTATGCCAACGGCCGTTCCCGTTCGGGACCGGTGATCGCGACGGGACTCTCCGTCTATGAGCCGGCATCGGATGCCAGATTCTCCGATGTGGTCAAACGGGCGGATCTGGATATGTATGAAAACAAGAAGCAGATGAAGACCGGTTCCCTCGCGGACCGGATGGATAACGCGACAAAGGCGGAGTTCCCGATCCCGGAAGGCAGAAAAAGAAAACTGGATGCGATGTTTGAAGCGATGCTTACGACGGCCGGAGACGGGTATGTATTTTTAAATGACTTAAGATACGATTATTCCAGATGGTCTGCAAGGCTTACGGACGATTACGGCTTTGAGTCGGAATATCTTTATCATGCGGGAAAGATCTGGCAGGAGTATGTCCACCCCGACGACCTTGAAAAATACCGGGAGATCGTGGATGCCATCATCGGCGGAAACGGCGATCCGAAGGATCTTAACTATCGGGCCAGAAGGCCGGACGGCTCCTATGTGCTGCTCCAGCCGAGAGCCTTTGTCATTTGCGATGATGAAGGTCATCCGGAGTATTACGGAGGGATCATCATACAGCACTGAAAGACCGGCAGACGGCCGAAACGTTGCGGTTTTGGCGGGGCTGTGGTAATATGGTTTCGTGTGCGAAAAGAGCAGTATGACTGTGGCCGGAGCCGGTTTTATGATCGAGGTCAATAATATTTTCAAATCATACGGGTCCGGGGCGGTCCTTACCGGAGCTTCCCTGAAAGCGGAGCCGGGTACGATCGTGGCGATCGCGGGAAGGAACGGCTGCGGGAAATCGACTTTTCTTCAGATACTTGCCGGAGCCCTGAAACCTGATGCCGGACAGATCCTGATCTTCGGGCAGGATGCCCTGAGGCAGAAGCGCGTCTTCGGACAATATGTCGGGTACGTGCCTCAGGAGGATCCGCTGTTCGGAAGGCTGAGCGTCAGGGATAATCTGGATTTCTGGGCAGCAGGCGTAAGATCGCCGGACTATTCGGTGGTAGAGACCTTTGAACTTAAGGATCTTCTTAAGACGCGGACGGATACCCTTTCGGGCGGAATGAAGCGAAGGCTTTCCATCGCCTGCGCGCTGGTAAGGAGGACGCCGGTTCTTATTCTGGATGAGCCCACATCTTCGCTCGATCTTTATTATCAGGACTGCATCCGGAAATGGATGACGGAATACACAGGTTCGGGAGGCATGATCATCATGGCCACCCACAGTATAGAAGAACTCAGGATTGCCGACTGGATCTATTTCCTTATTGAAGGGAAGACCACCGAACGGGAAAAGACGGCGATCGATGAGGAAACAGTCAGAAGGATCCTTTCAGGATCGGAGTGTAAGGAGGAGAAAAAATGAGTATCACCTATGATCCCATGACGGGAGAGCCCATCGAAACTCCGGACGCGCCCGAAAATACGGTTTCGGACGCGGCGGAAAGCGTGGCGAATACTGTGGCTGAGGAAACGGCGGCTGTCGTAAACGAAGCGGCGACTGATGCTTCTGCATATGCGAATAACGTAGCAGGTGAGACAGTGACAGGCTATGGCGGATATAACGCGCAGCCCAATCCCGCGGGACCTCAACCTGACGTTCCCAGGTTTGACCCGATGACGGGCGCGCCTCTTGGAGGAGGCTCGCAGGGTACGGTGCCTAAGCCGAAGAAAAAGATCGATCCGAAGATCTTTATCTTCGGAGGAGTTGGGCTTGTCCTTGTAGCCGGACTGATCATTCTGCTTCTTTCCTCGGGAGGCTTTTCCAGAAGAGGAAAGGTCGAATCCGCCGTAATAAAAACCATGAAGGTGGATTCCCGGCTCTATAAGGACACCAAAAACCTTGTAAATATCCTGAAGGGCAGAAACTATTCCGTTACGGTCAGCGCAGACGTCGGCAGAATGGGTTCCGGAAGCGGCGCCGTTGTGGTAAACGGAAAGGATAAGCAGGTTTCCGCGAATCTGGATATACAGGGAGTGCCGGAGATCTCCGTGCTCGCAGGTATCGATTCAAAGACCGTAAAGGCCGAGATACCGGAAATATCGGATTATCTCTTCGTATATGATTATACCGCCGAAAAGAGCGGATATATCACGAAGCAGATGGATGACGAGGACATCGAAGCGCTTGATGCGGCCTGCAAGGCCATCTATGATTACAGCGGCGGCTCGGATGAGTATACCGAAAAGATCCTGAAGCTCACGCGGAAGTATGAAAGGAAGCTCAAATGGGACCGTGCCGATGCCAAGACCTTCAAGGTGAACGATAAGAAGGTAAAGTGCAAGGGCTATACCACAACCATCGATAAGGATTTCGTGCTTGACTACTGGGATGAATTCACGGATATCGCTCTCGAGGAGTTCGAGGATGTCGACGACGACCTTAAGAAGATCACCGGCGACAGCCTTGAGGAATCCTTAAAGGAAGCGCGGGATGAACTGAAGGGCATGAAGGACACGGACATCAGCTTCTATATCTATCGCGGAGCGCTTGCGGCGGTGGAAGTCGATGCCGGAAAGAACGGAGAATTCGCGGTCAAGTTTAAGGGCGGCGATTTCCGGGCCCAGAACATAGAGATCGATGCGGACGGTGAAGAGGTTCTGAAGATCAAGGGAAGCAAGAGCAAGGACAAGGAGACCTATACCCTTACTGCCGGACACGGTGATCTCGAGATCGAATACAATACAAAGAAGGGAACCCTTACCCTCGGAATGGGAAATGAGGAATATGAATTTGATCTGAAGTCCTCCTCCGGAAGCTTTGTCTTTTCCGCCGATGATATGGATATCGATGGAATGGACGTTGATTTCACGGTGGATATCAACAATTCCGGAAAGATCCAGAAGTATACCAATTCGGAAGTGTTCAGCCTGGGAGATGCCGACGAGGATGATTTCGAGGATCTGACGGATTCCGTGGACATGAGCCTTATTAACAAACTGAGCATGTTCTTCTAGAAAATGCTGTCGAAGTTCCTTGTACTTGAACTCAAAAACAGCCTGAGAGCTGTCAGAAAGACCATTACGGGAGTTTTGATCGCACTATTCATACTGACTGTCGCGGCAGCGGCAGTCAGCTTTGTAATGGGGCGGGAAAACACCGTGAAGCCGCTTAAGGCCGCGATCGTTCTTGAGGACGAGGGCAGCCTTATGAAGATGCTCATCCGCTACATCTCCTATACGGACAGTGTGAGAGCCATCTCGGAGTTTGAGTATATGGACAGGGATGAGGCATTCGCGGCGCTGAATTCGAAGGATGCGGACCTGGTGATCGATATCCCGGAAAACTTCTTCAATGATGTCTATACCGGATTGAACCCGCCGCTCAACATCTATATGCGAAGGGACGGAGGATTGCTTGCGGAGCTCTTTGCCGAAGTGGTGCGGTCCGGAACGGAGTATGTCAGGATCGGGGAAGCGGCAGCCTACGCCTTCCTTGATGTGAATGCTTCCGGGGAATATACCCTTGTTCTTTCAAACGAGCATCCGGGCGATCATATCGCGAACGCCTACGCGGACAGGATCATGCGAAGGCAGAAACTTTTTGACACAAGTGTCATTTCCGGCTATGGGAGTCTTCATGCCGGACAGTTCTATTTCATGACCTTTCTCCTTGTACTGCTTCTGTACTCGGGACTCGGATTCGGATATCTTTATGACAGTGAAGAAGCGGCGGTGGAAAAGAAGCTTTCGATCTACGGAATAGGCCGTTTTACGGCCGCGCTTGTGAAGGAGTCGGTGATGACCCTCCATCTCTTTTTGCTTTCCCTTGTTGTTTCCGGAGGGACGCTCCTTCTGCAGAGATTTACGGAAACGGAACTCTTCCGGATTTCCGTTTCGGGCCTTCTTACGCTGCTTATGATCTCCTTCAGTGTGGCGGTGCTTTTAAACCTGATCTATTCCGTTTCGAAGGACCCCTATGCGGCCGTACCGCTGATCCTGATCCTGATGGTGATCTTTCTTCTGCTCGGGGGGATGATCGTTCCGGCGGATCTTATGCCCTCCTGGGCCGCGATGCTCGGACGCCTTTCTCCCTTTACCTATATGAAAGGATTCTTTGAACGGTTCTTTTTTGACGGAAAGGAAGGCACCCTTACGGCCCTTCTTCTTTTCCCGGTGGTATTTCTTTTACAGACGGCAGGTATCTTATGGAAAAGACACGAAAGCGATTCCTGACGGCGCTTAAGTCGGAAGCCATAAGCAAAATGACGGTCGCGACTCTCATCGCGATGCTGCTTGCCTGCGTTCTGATCACCGGGATCGGAGAACGTAAAAGGGAGGATATCCGGGTGGGGATCGTATCGGCCGGCGCGGAAAAAGAGTTCTTCGATGCGCTGTGCCGCGGGCTGAAGGAAGGATCCTTTTCCTGCCGGATCCTTGAAGACGAAGAGGAGCTTGCCCGGGCCGTGAAAACGGGAGAAGCCGATTACGGTTTCGTCCTTCACGGCGATGTGGATACGGCGCTTTCGGGAAGGGGAGCCGACCGGAGCGTCAGCTTCCTTACAACACCGTTCTCTCCTTACGGCGAGGTCGTAAAGGAGTGCTTTTACAGAGCTTATCTTGAAGCGCTGAGTGAATACCTGATCGGGGAGGAGGCATCGAAGGTCTTTGCCGGCGCGGATGATGCCCTTACGGAAGAGCTTAAGGAAAGGTATCGAGCGTACAGAAAGAGCGATCTGCTCTTTAATGTGAACATCGTCCGGACGGGCGAAGCGTCGGGCGCGGAAGAAGTGTCAGGCGCGGCAGAAGTGTCAGGCGCGGAAGAAGTGTCAGGCCAGGCAGAAGTGTCAGGCGCGGCAGAAGTGTCAGGCGCGGCAGAAGTGTCAGCGGAAGATCCTTCAGTAAAAGAAGGGATCATCCGGAATATGGTTCCGGCTGCCGGATATCGGGCGGTCATCATCGCAACTGCGGTATTTTTAAGCATCTTCGCGGCATACGGACGAAAATACGGCGGGGATCTCGGGAAAGTTACGGGCTGTATGGACGGATATGAAAGGATCCGGACGATCCTTCTTTTCCTGCTGGCGGCGGCGCTTCCGGTGGTTCTTGCGGGGATCTTCATCAGCGTTTTGTCTGACGGCCGGGGAGCCGGGAGCATTCTTCCGGTCCTCCTTCGGATGACGGCCCTTACCGCTTACAGCATCCTGTGGACTATGATCTTCGGGAAACTGATCCGGCGGGAGGATACCTATATGGCGATGGTGCCGGTGATCACGGGGGGACAGCTTCTTTTCGGCCTCGTGTACCTGAGCATGGGGGAATACCTGCCTGTCCTTTCGGTTTTGCGGGTGTTTTTCCCGGTGAGCATTTTGTTATAAAAAGAGGTAATTATGGAAGACAACCGGTTCGATCTTTGTATGGAAAGGCTGAAAGCGGGCGATAAGGACGCTCTGCGCGAGATCTATACGGCTTACGGTCCGTATATCTTTCATTTTATCCTCGGGATCCTGAAATCGAGAGAGGATGCCGAGGATGTGACGAGCGAATTCTTTATCCGCCTCTGGAAGAGCGCAGAGAAGTATAAGCCCGGAGGCGGGCACAAGACCTATATCACTACGATCGCGAGAAATATGGCGATCGATCATCTGCGTTCAAGGGGGAAAGAATCCCTGATCGAAGATATTTTTCCACAAAACGGGGAAGGTTCCGACGTATATACTACAGAGGAGCGGATCGTCGCCGGTGAAGGCGGTGCCGTCGGCATGCTTAATGATGCGGACGGCGGCGTTCCGGAAGATGCGGATGTGACTGCCGAGAGCGCGGTGCAGAAGGTGGCCATGGAAGAGGCGCTTTCGAAGCTGAAGCCCCCCGAACCGCAGATCATTCATATGAAGTTCGCTCTTGACATGACATTTGCGGAGATCGCGCAGGTATTGATGATCCCTTTGGGTACGGTGACCTGGAAATACCGGGAAGCCATCGGGAAGTTAAGGAGGTGCGGTTATGCCTTCTGATTTTGAAAAAGAATACAAAGAGTATATCGAAAGCGATATGCCGGATCTCTGGGGCAGGATCGAAGCCGGGATCGCGAAAGAACAGGCCGGAGGAAGTAAGACCCGAGAAAGCGAGATCGGATTCACGAAAGCGCAGGCCGGAGGAAGAAAGACCCGAGAAAGCGAGATCGGACTCACGAAAGCGCAGGCCGTAGGGAACGGAGAAGAAAACACTATAACTTCTGCGGTGCCGGAAATTCAAAAGGACAGGGTGGTCAGATGGCCTTTCGCGGTACGCAGGATCGGACAGATCGCAGCGGTTGCAGCCATCGGGCTTGTCTCCCTCGGCGCTGTCATGATGTTCTCCCGCGGAAAGAATCTTTCCACGGCGAAAAACGCGGCGTCGGAGGCTGCGGCACCTGCGCCCATGGAAGCTGCCGAAAGTGCCTCGGAGGCGGCATATGAAGATGCTGCGGATTCGTGGGATATGGCGGAGGCCGCGGCGGATTATGCGGCACCCGAAGAAGCGGAGGCTTCCCGTAATGATGCGGCGGAGACTTCGGGCATGGCGGATGCGACCTATGATACCGGTACGGCAACGGCGGCGGAATCGGAAGAAGCGGCCGAATATGCTGCCGAATACTCCGATGCTGAGGATGATATGAAAGATGCGGCCGAGGCCGAAAAGAACGAGAAAACGGCTCGCGGATCCTTAATGATCGGCGAAGATTATGATCCGGACAGGATCCTGATGGTGGAAAAGGCAGAGCTTCTTTCCGTCAGAGAACTTTCGGAAGAGGAAGAGGAAGACTTCAGGGATGCTTCGGATAAAGAATACCGGTATATTCTTGAGTTCCGGGACAATGACCGGACGATCCGCTGCCTGCTTTCCGAAGAGAATGCGGAAAAAGCGGAATCCACCGGAAGACTTCCCGTGGCAGGAGACGCCTGCCGGATCTTCCTTATGGAAATCCCCGGTATCGAAGGCTCCGATCCTTCTTTTGAACTCATCGGTTTCGGAGAATGACCCCCGGGGAATAATGGCCCCCGGGGACGGGGTTAGTGGTCCATTTTTCGAAAATGACCCCCGGGGACGGGGTTAGTGGTCCATTTTCTCCAAAACGTACTGACGGCGCCCATCCGCGGACAATATGTTCCCGGCACATGCTTACCGGCGACGCGAGCCACGGCGACGGAAAAAGCCCATACACGACAGCCTTTTCCGTGTGTCTCGCGACCTCACGCAAATCGTGCCTGAGAACATATTGAGTCCGCATCTGCCGCCTGAAAATGCCCCCCGGGGACGGGGTTATGGGGCCATTTTTCTATTAGGGAAAGCCTGGCGAGGAGGGATCCTTTTGAAATGTGTTGCAGGAGACGATTTTCCCGCTCCGCAACACATTTTTGCGCGGCCGCGAGAGAAGAATTGAATAGAAATGAGAAGAAATGTGTTGCAGGGGACGATTTTCCAGCTCCGCAACACGCTTTCGCGCGGCCGCGAGAGATGAATTGAATAGAAATGAGAAGAAATGTGTTGCAGGAGACGATTTTCCCGCTCCGCAACACATTTTTGCGCCGCCGTGTGAGCTGAATTGAATAGAAATGCGATGAAACGTGTTGCAGGAGACGATTTTTGCGCTCCGCAACACATTTTTGCGCCGCCGCGAGAGAAGAATTGAATAGAAATGAGAAGAAATGTGTTGCAGGGGACGATTTTTGCGCTCCGCAACACATTTTTGCGCGGCCGCGAGAGAAGAATTGAATAGAAATGAGAAGAAATGTGTTGCAGGGGACGATTTTTGCGTTTCGCAACACATTTTCGCGCCGCCGCGAGAGAAGAATTGAATTGATATGCGATGAAACGTGTTGCAGGGGACGATTTTCCTGCTCCGCAACACATTTTTGCGCCGCCGTGTGAGCTGAATTGAATTGAAATGCGATGAAACGTGTTGCAGGGGACGATTTTCCAGCGCCGCAACACATTTTTGCGCCGCCGCAAAACTAATGCCCGCGCCGCCGCAAAACTAATGTCCGCGCCGCCGCAAAAAAAAATTGGAAATTTCCCATAAAAATCCATAGGCCCCTCCGTATATATGACAGATACGAAAAACAAAGCGTTTTTCGAAAGCGGAAAAAGCGTTGAAAACAGGAGGAGCTTATTATGTTGAAGAAGAATCTTATCGTTGCAAGAGTACTTACCGTGATTTTGACCGTATCCACAGTGATGAGTGCCTTTACAGGCTGCGGAAAAGACCGGAATACCGCGACCGCACCGGCGGGCGATGAGTATATGACCGCACCGGCGGGCGATGAGGCTGCGACCGAGTCCGAGGCATCCCCTTCTTTGGAAAGCAGGGACAATTCCGGAAGAGATCTGAAGGGCAGGATCTCCGATATTGCATCGGCCGAATCCGAAACCTGGTATGAGCCCACGGAATCGGCTGCCGAAGAGAGCTGTGACGACAGCTTAGCAAGGGATTATATCTATAACGGCTGTATCGTGCCGGATGACGGATACTATGACGGATATTACAAAGATTCCTCCTTCTATCCCGGCGGTGAAGAATACACGAAGGCTGAGGAGAACGGTTTTTCCCTGGCGGCCACCGAACCCCTTTCCACTTTCTCGGCGGATGTGGATACCGCTTCCTACGCAAATGTAAGAAGGATGATCCTTGACGGATACCCGGCTGAGGCCATCGATCCGAACGCGGTACGTCCCGAGGAATTCCTGAACTATTTCTCTTATGATCTGAAAGAGCCCAAACGGGGCGAAAAGTTCGGCCTTACCAAAGAAATGAGTGCCTGCCCCTGGAATCCGGATCATGAACTTCTGATGGTCGGCATGAAAACAAAGCCCATAGACCGTGAGGATGCGAAGCCCACGAACCTTGTATTCCTGATCGATGTTTCCGGTTCCATGTTCGGAGACGACCGTCTCGGACTGCTGCAGAAGTCCTTCAAGGAGCTTACAAAGGAACTCAACGAAAATGACCGCGTATCCATCGTAACCTATGCAAGCGGCGTAAAGGCCGTACTTGAAGGCGCGACGGGTGAGGATCAAAAAGAGATCATCGCGGCGCTTGACGGGCTTACCGCGGGCGGAAGCACCAACGGCGAAGGCGGACTGAAGCTTGCCTATGAGCTGGCGGAAGAAAACTTTATCGAAGACGGCAACAACCGCGTGATCCTGGCAACGGACGGCGACCTCAACGTAGGAATCTCCAGCGAGGACGAGCTCCGCAAGTTCATTGAAAAGAAGCGTAAAAGCGGTGTATACCTTTCGGTACTGGGCTTCGGAACCGGCAATCTCAAGGACAGCAAAATGGAGACCCTGGCGGATTACGGCAACGGCAATTATTCCTATATCGATTCCCTGATGGAAGCAAGGAAGGTGCTGGTAAGCGAAATGAGCGCGACCCTTGAGACCGTGGCGGATGATGTGAAGCTTCAGGTGGAGTTCAATCCCGCTTATGTGAGCGCGTACCGCCTCATCGGCTACGAAAACCGGATGCTCCAGGCAACGGACTTCAACGATGATACGAAGGACGCGGGTGAGATCGGCGCGGGACACTCCGTGATAGCCCTCTACGAGATCATCCCGGCCGGCAGCAGGGATGCCATCAGCCTGAAATACGGAAAGAATCGGGATGCGGACGACTTTGACGGCGAATATGCCACCCTCTCCGTAAGATACAAGGAGCCCGGTGAGGAAAAGTCAAAACTCACCGACGTTGTGATCGATTCCGATGACTACAGCAGGAAACCCGGTGACGACTTCCTCTTCGCTTCGGCAGTGGCTGAATTTGCACAGATCCTGGCGGACAGCCCGAACAGGGGCGATGCCACCTTCGAAAGCGTAATGGATCTTCTCCGGGATGCGGACCTCGGAGATGATGAATACAAAGAGGAATTCACCTATCTCGTACAGACTCTCCTTATGGAAGAGCGCAGAAGCAACTGACAGGAAGCTCCCCTGTAAAGATCCTTCCGTTTTCCGCCTTCCGGGGTTCATTTTCGGACACAATGTGCCGATATAATGAATAGAAAAGTACAGGTCCTATCGTTGAAAAGATCTTATCGGCGATTTGATCCACAGTAAGCGGCAGGGCTTCGGAAAGGAAAACGGAAGGATAAACAAATGAAGAAAGCAAAATGAGACAGGGCCTCGCGGATAGAGCGGGTCCTGTTCGTCTGTCCCGGTATTTTTTCCCGCGATGTTTGTCTGTTCTTTTGTAGGTGCATTTGTGATATACTAAACGTTAATTATGAAAACATCATTTTTCCGGTACGACAAAAAGAATATCCGCATCACACTGGATATGGCCTGGCCGGCGATCCTGGAATCCTTCTTCGTAGCGCTTGCGGGCCTTATCGATTCCTATATGGTGAGTACCCTGGGGCCGTATGCCGTGGCGGCGGTGGGGATCACGACCCAGCCGAAATTCATGGGCTTTGCCCTCTTTTTCGCAACGAATATCGCGGTGTCCGCCCTGGTGGCGAGGAGAAGGGGAGAGGAGAAAAAGGATGAGGCGAACCGGATCCTTATGACCGCCGTCCTTTTCGTGACGCTTGCCGCGGTCCTGATCAGTACGGTCTTTGTAACGGCAGCATCGCCCATCATCCGCCTGTGCGGATCCGCTCCGGATACCCATGATGCCGCCGTGACCTATATGCGGATCATAATGGGAGGCATGATCTTCAACTGCCTCCAGATGGTGATCAACTCCGCGCAGAGAGGCGCCGGAAATACGAGGATCACCATGCGGACAAACGTAACCTCGAGTCTTGTCAATGTCCTCTTCAATTATCTGCTGATCAACGGGCACCTCGGCTTTCCGGCCCTCGGGATCACCGGAGCCGCGCTGGCAACGGTTCTCGGCACCGTGGTGGCTTTGGGAATGAGTATTGCCGCCCTTCTTAAAAAGGATCAGTTCGTATCGATCCCCTATATGCGGAAGGAGCGGCTGAGACCCCGTATGGAAGCCCTCGGGCAGATCATCCACCTGGGATACAGCGTATTCTTCGAACAGGTACTCATGCGTATCGGATTTGTGCTGACGGCGGTCATGGCTGCCGATCAGGGGACCTATGCCATGGCGGCGCATCAGGTCGGGATGAATATCATGGGACTGACGTTTTCCTTCGGCGACGGGCTTCAGGCAGCCGCAGTGGCCCTGATCGGACGGAGCCTCGGCGAGGGAGACGTGAAAAAGGCCAGAGAATTCGGCTCCATCTGCCGATTCTTTGCCGTAGTGATCGCCACCGTCCTCGTGCTGATCTACTTCTTCGGTGCAAGGCCCATGATGCGGCTCTTCTTTAAGGAACCGGAGATCGTGGAGATCGGGGTAAGGATCATGCGCGTGATCCTGTTCGTGGTGGTATTTCAGGTGATCCAGGTGGTTTATATGGGCTGCCTCCGGGGCGCGGGAGACACCTTCTATACGGCAGTGGCCTCGATGATCAGCGTGACCGTGATAAGGACATTCTTCTCCTGGTTCTGCGGTTATGCGCTCGACTGGGGGATCATCGGGATCTGGCTCGGAGTCCTGGCGGATCAGATCTCCCGCTTTACCTTCAGTTCCATCCGTTTCGGGCAGGGAAAATGGGTTAATATCAAGATATAGAATTCGCTAAAGGAGGATTTAACAAAATGATTGCAGCTGTTATTTATTTTGCCATCGGCCTGGTTCTGCTGATCAAAGGCGGTGACTGGTTCGTGGATGGTGCGACGGGGATCGCGAAACGGTTTCATGTACCAGATCTTCTCATCGGCGCCACGGTGGTATCCATCGGCACCACATTGCCGGAAGTCATGGTTTCGGCCACTTCGGCGGTGCAGGGCGCAAGTGCCATCGCCTACGGAAATGCCATCGGGTCCGTTATCTGCAACACCGCGCTGATCGCGGCGCTTACGGTGGCGATCCGGCCGACGGATGTGCCGAAAAAGACATTAATAACACCTGTAATTTTCTTTTTCTCAGCGGCGGCTTTTTATGCCGGGATCGCTTATATTACCGGCTATTTCAATAGAATAACGGGCGCTATATTACTTGGCATATTCGTTGCCTACATGATCCTCCTCATCAGGCAGGCCATCGCTCAGATGAAAGAACAGAAGGAAGAGGTTCAGACCTTCCGGAACGAAGCAACCGGAGCCGAGATTCAGGCGATGCCCGGAGCCATGATCCCGGAGCATGCGAAAGCCAAAGAAGAAGAACCGGGCACCAAAGCCCTTCTTAAGGAAATCTTCCTCATCGTGATCGGCGCGGCACTCATAGCCATCGGGGCAAACCTCCTTGTAAATAACGGAACGATCATCGCGGAGGGGCTGGGAGTACCGCAGTCCGTGATCGCGGTGACCTTCGTGGCGCTCGGCACCTCCCTTCCGGAACTGGTGACCGCCATCGTATCCCTCGCGAAGGGACACGGCGCGCTCTCCCTCGGAAACGTGATCGGCGCGAACCTCTTTAACCTGGTACTGGTAAGCGGAATGGCGATGACCTTGAAACCTTTCCGGATCCCGGTGGAAAAGACCGTCGCAGGTATGAATGCTTCCCTGGCTGTGGATATTCCGGTCATGCTCGCGGTGATGATCATTCTTACGATCCCTACCCTGATCCGGGGGAAACTGAGCAGGATCCAGGGATTTTTACTGCTTCTTATCTACGCGGCCTACTGTGTCTTCCAGTTCGCCTGATCCGGAATAAAGTTTGGAGATAATGGAACTGCCTCTTGCATTTCCCCGCGGAATCCTGTATATTAAAGTATTGGAAATCGTTTTCCAACCGATGCGGATCTCCGCCGTGAAAGGAGGCTTCGATGGTTTCGATCAAGGATGTGGCAAGACACGCGGGTGTTGCTGCCTCGACCGTCTCGAAAGTTATTAATCATTATCCGAATGTAAGCAGGGCGACAAAGGAGAAAGTCGAAAAAGCGGTAAAGGAACTGAATTTCGTTCCGAATTCCGTGGCTGCGGCTCTTTCGTCCAAGCATACCTCAAGGGTGGCGCTGATCGTGAATCTCAACGTGGAAGCGCAGGCCGTAGATGAGATCGACATGCGCTATATATCGGGCGCGATCAACAAGGCAATGGAACTCGGGATCGATGTGATCACCCTGTTCTTTTTCATGCTGCGGGGCAAATCCTCCGAGGAGATCACACGCTACCTGAAATCCCAGAGCATTACGGGCATCATCATCTACGGGCTGTCCAAAGAGGATTATGTGCTGCACGATCTCATCGCGGAACAGAATTTCAAATTCGTGGTGATCGACGCGCCTCTTATGAACGAACAGACCTCCTGCGTATCCATTGACCACACGAGCGGACAGTACGATGTGGCCAAAAAGACCATCCTTGAGAACGAGGGCGACAAGGTTCTTTATATTGCAGGCAAGAAGAACGGCTATGTAACCTTCGAGCGGATCGACGGGATGAAAAAACTGGCGGAGGAGATGGATCTGAAGCTGGACATCCGCTTCGGCGAATTTTCGGAGCTGGAGGCAAGGAAGATCACCCTCGAACACGGAGAAGAAAACAATATCATAGTCTGCGCCTCGGATCTTATGGCCATAGGCGCGGCAAAGGCATTGAACGAGATGGATATCTTCCGCCCGGTCTGCGGTTTTGACGGGGCAATGCTCATGGGCTATGTGGGCTGGAAGATCAACAGCGTCCGGCAGGATTTCTCGGGGCTTTCGGCGAAAGCGATGGAGGAGCTCTATACGCTGCTTAACGGCGGAAAGGGCCGGATGGTCTGCATGCCTTATACACTGGTACAGATCGATTATATGGACGTCCTGATCTGACATGGAAAAGGAGAATTCATAATGGCGGAATCAAATCTGAAAAAAGACATTCTTGCTCTGAATGCGAAGGATCAGCTGCACGAGATCGCGAAGGAACTCTTCGGGCGGGAGCTGCGTGATCTTTCGGATGAAGAGACGCTCTTTGTCGTAATGACCTTCGCGAAGCGGATCATGAAGGTGTCGGATTCCAATACCGGAAAGAAAAAGGTCTTCTATATCTCGGCGGAGTTCCTGATCGGCAGGCTCCTTACGAATAATCTTATCAATCTCGGCCTCTATGACCAGATCGACAGGATCCTCGGAGAGTACGGAAAGAGCATCGCGGCCCTTGAGGATCTCGAGCCGGAGCCGTCTCTGGGGAACGGGGGTCTCGGAAGGCTGGCGGCCTGCTTTCTCGATTCCATCGCGACTCTGGGACTTCCCGGGGAGGGGATCGGCCTGAACTACCATTACGGTCTTTTTAAACAGGTATTCAGGGATCATCTTCAGTGCGCCGAAAAGAATAACTGGATCGGTCAATACAGCTGGCTTACAAAGACGGATGTCACATTTGATGTATATTTCGGAAAGAAAAAGGTAACTTCCCGCCTCTATGACATTGACGTGGCGGGCTATGACAACGGTGTGAACAAACTGAGGCTTTTTGACATCGAATCGGTGGATGAAAGCATTGTAAAGGAGGGCATCCTCTTTGATAAGGAAAAGATCGAAAAGAACCTGACTCTTTTCCTTTATCCGGATGATTCGGATGAGGCGGGCAATCTCCTCCGGATCTATCAGCAGTATTTTCTGGTGAGCAGCGCGGCCCAGCTCATCCTCCGCGAGATGAAAAACCGGAAATACGATCTTCGGAAGCTCTACGATTTTGCCGTGATCCAGATAAACGATACCCATCCGACCATGATCATTCCGGAACTGATCCGGATCCTGGTGGAGGACAAGGCCTTCACGATGGATGAAGCCATCGAGGTGGTATCGAAGACCTGCGCCTACACGAATCATACGATCCTGGCCGAGGCTCTCGAAAAATGGCCTCTGAAATATCTTGAGAAAGTGGTTCCCCAGCTGGTGCCTTACATTAAGGAGCTTGATAAGCGGGCAGCAGCGAAATACAAGGATCCCGAGGTGAGGATCATCGATAAGGACAAGCGCGTACATATGGCCCATATCGATATCCATTACGGATTTTCCGTAAACGGTGTCGCGGCGATCCATACCGGGATCCTGAAGGAGACGGAGCTTAATCATTTCTACCGGATCTATCCGGAGAAGTTCAATAACAAGACCAACGGGATCACCTTCCGAAGGTGGCTGCTCTCCTGCAACAGGGAGCTGGCCGGCTTTCTTTCGGAGACCATCGGGGACGGGTACAAACGTGACGCGAACCAGCTCGAAAAGCTTCTCGAGTTTCGAAATGAGGAGAAGGTTCTGAACCGGCTGGCGGAGATTAAATACCATCACAAACAGGAACTTTCCGCCTATATTAAGGAACACGAAGGAGTAATATTAAATCCCGATTCAATTTTTGACATTCAGATCAAGCGGCTTCATGAATACAAGCGGCAGCAGATGAACGCTTTATACATCATCCACAGGTATCTGGAGATCAAAGAGGGCAAAAAGCCCGCAAGGCCCGTCTCCTTCATCTTCGGAGCCAAGGCGGCGCCCGCCTATGTGATCGCCCGGGATATCATCCATCTCATTCTTGTCCTTCAGGATATCGTCAATTCGGATCCCGATGTGAGCCCTTATATGAAGGTGGTGATGGTGGAGAATTATAATGTAAGCTATGCGGAGAAACTGATCCCCGCCTGTGATATCTCCGAGCAGATCTCGCTTGCTTCCAAGGAGGCCTCCGGCACAGGCAATATGAAGTTTATGCTGAACGGGGCCGTGACTCTGGGAACGGCGGACGGCGCGAACGTTGAGATCCATGAACTGGTGGGAGACGAGAACATCTATATGTTCGGCGCGAAGTCGGATGAGGTGATCCGGCACTATAAGGAAGCGGATTACGATCCCATGGAATACTATAAAAAATCACCTGTTATTAAAAGAGCCGTGGACTTTATGGTCAGCAAACCCATGCTGAAGACCGGCCATAAGGAGAACCTGAACCGCCTGCACAAAGAGCTTCTCGGCAAGGACTGGTTCATGACGCTCCTTGACTTTGAGGATTATATCCGCGTGAAGGACCGGATGATCGAAGATTACGAAGACCGGGCAAAATGGAAGAGAATGATGCTTGTCAACATCGCGAAAGCGGGCTTCTTCTCCTCCGACCGGACGATCCGCGAATATAATGAGGATATATGGAAGCTGAACTGAATTTATGATATACTTCTCTTATGAAAAGGATTTTTGATGATTATGTGAAAAGAAGGACCGCCGAAGAACTCCATTCGCGGTCCTCTTTGCATAGAACCTTCTATATTCTCATCCCGATCCTCATCTACTATCTTCTCGGGGATGTGGTGGATATTGCCCTATGGGCGCTCATCAATGCCATTGTGGCGGATTCGGAGACCAAAAAGGCTTTTGTCGCGGTACATGCTTCCGATTTCGGAGCCCTGATCTACGGAGTCTCGGCGATCTTTTTTATTCTGATCCTCAGCCGGATGGCAAAGGAAGAGATCCTTTACGTAAACAAGGAAGAAAACCCGAAAAAGATGGGCTTTAGGGACTATGTGGAGTACGCGGTGGCGGGCTTTTCCTCGGCGCTCTTTCTCAATATGCTTTTCCGCATCCTCAGGATCACGGAGCTTTCCGGGCGCTTTTCCGAGACCTTCGAGACCCAGCGGAGCGTGACTTTTTCACTGGGGATCCTGATCTACGCATTCGTCTCCCCGGTGACGGAGGAGATCCTCTTCCGGGGGATCGTATACAACCGGATGCGCCGCCTTTTCCCGGTCCGGGTGGCCGTGATCGTTACCTCGCTGCTCTTCGGCGTATTTCACGGGAATCCGGTCCAGGGGATCTACGGGGCCCTGATGGGTCTTCTGATCACATATGCCTACGAAAAAACGAGGAATTTCACGGTTCCGGTACTCATTCACATCGCGGCGAACGTGATCGTCTACTCCCTTACCTACAATGATATACTCGGGGCAATGAGCATGCCCGTATTCCTTACGATCCTCATTCTTCTCGGTGCGGTGTTCGCGCTTTCAATCTATCGGCTGTTTATCGGAAATAAGGAATGGAAATAAGAATCTCGGTCCGCACCCTGGTGGAGTTTCTGCTTCGGAACGGGGACATCGACAATCTGAAGAGCGGGGGCACAAAGGACGCCATGCTGGAAGGCGGAAGGATCCACCGGATGATCCAGAGGCGGATGGGACCCGATTATCACGCGGAAGTCCCGCTCCGGCTGAGGATACCGTCCGGAGAATATGAGATCGTGCTGGAAGGACGCGCGGACGGGATCATTCTGGAAAATCTCTCCGATACCGTGATCCGGCCGCCTGAGATCAGCCTGAAAGACGGGGAGGAAGAGGGGGAGAGATATGCCCTGATCGTACCGGAGGAAGGGGAGCTTTTGAAGGACGGGGAAGATCCCTTTTTCTTTCTTACCGTCACCGTCGACGAGATCAAGGGAACTTACCGGGATCTTTCGAAGATGAAGGAACCGGATCCGGTCCACCTGGCACAGGCCAAGTGCTATGCCTATATCTTTGCGGTTCAGAATTCCCTTTCCGGGATCCGGGTTCGTATGACCTACTGCCATATGGAGACGGAGGAACTGAAATATTTCCACTATGACTATACCTTTGACGAGATCCGGGAATGGTTTGAGATCCTGATCGGCGAATACCGGAAATGGGCGGAATTTGAGTTCCGGTGGAAGAATGCCCGCCAAAGGTCGATCCGTGCCATGGAATTTCCCTTTTCCTACCGGAAAGGGCAGAAAGATCTCGTTACCTATGTCTATCAGACGATCTACCACGGAAGAAAGCTTTTCATAGAAGCGCCGACCGGCGTCGGAAAAACCATGGCCGCGCTTTTTCCTTCCATAAAGGCGATGGGAGAGGAACTGACGGGGAAGATCTTCTATCTGACCGCCAGGACCATTACGAGGGAAGCTCCGGAACATGCGTTATCCATCCTTCGGGAGCGGGGGTTATCTTTCAAATCCGTGACGTTGACCGCCAAGGAAAAGATCTGTTTTCAGGATGAGTGTGACTGCAACCCGAAAACCTGCCCTTACGCGAAGGGGCACTTCGATCGCGTAAATGACGCGCTTTACGACGCGTTGACCAACCTGGACAATCTGAATCGGGAGGAAATTCTCCGCTGCGCACTGAAATATCAGGTGTGTCCTTTCGAGCTTTCTCTGGACTGTTCCCTTTTTACGGATATGGTCATCTGTGACTATAATTATCTCTTCGATCCCCACGCTTATCTCCGAAGATTTTTCACGGAGGGGATCCGGGGAGACTATGTATTTCTGATCGATGAGGCCCATAATCTTGTGGAGCGGGGCCGTGATATGTACAGCGCGGAGCTCTTCAAGGACGGACTTCTGGCCATGAAGAAGACGGTGAAAGACCACAGCCTTAAAATAGCACATGCTATTGAATCCTGTAACAGGGAAATGCTGTCCCTGAAGAAGGATCTTGAGGGGGAAGAGAAGGAGCTCCATGTTTTTGAGGAAGAGGAGATCGCGCCCCTTGAAAGAAGACTCCTCCGGCTCTACTCACTGATCGAGGAGTATCTGGATGAGAAAGAGGACAGTCCCATCCGGAAGGAGCTTCTGAAATTCTGGTTCAATCTTTCCCATTTTCTGCAGATCGGCGAACTGCTTGACGAAAATTACGTGATCTACGGGGAAAACGCGGCGGGAGCGGGCTTCAGACTGAAGCTCTTCAACGTGAATCCTTCGCAGAACCTGAAGCTCTGTATGATGCGGGGAAGGTCGAGCATCCTGTTTTCCGCGACGCTCCTTCCGATCGATTACTTCAAAAAACTCCTCGGAGCCGAAGAGGGAGACTATGAGGTCTATGCGGAATCGGTCTTCGATCCGGAAAAGAGGGGACTCTATATCGCGAAGGATGTGACCAGCCGGTATACAAGGAGAGGCTATGACGAGTATTACAGGATCTCCTGTTACATCAGAGAGGTCACAAAGAGGCGGCCCGGAAACTATCTTGTCTTTTTCCCTTCCTTCGCCTTTCTGAACGAAGTGGCCGCGATCTACCGGGAGGAATTCGGGGAAGAGGGGCTCATTGTCCAGACACAGACCATGAAAGAAAAGGAAAGGGAGGAATTCCTCCTTAAGTTTAAGGAACAGAGCAGGACCCTGGTGGGGATGTGCGTCCTGGGCGGGATCTTCAGCGAGGGGATCGACCTTCGGAACGACAGTCTCATCGGAGCCCTTGTGGTGGGAACCGGGATCCCAATGGTCTGCGGAGAGAGGGAGCTTCTGAAATCCTATTTCGACAGGGACGGGGTAAGCGGCTATGATTACGCCTACAAATTTCCGGGAATGAACAAGGTCATGCAGGCAGCCGGGCGGGTGATCCGTACGGAGGAGGATGTGGGCGTGGTGGCCCTTCTCGACGAGCGCTTTCTGCAGACCGGATACCTCCGGCTCTTCCCGAGAGAGTGGAGCAATTACCGGATCGTATCGAAGGAGACGGTTTCCGAAAAACTGGATAGCTTTTGGAAGGACCGGGGACTGAATGACATCATTCTGACGTCGCTGACGGACAATTCTGACACTGGTGTCATTGTGGATAACTTTGTGGAAAATGAGGATATTTCGCTTAAAAACGTGAAAAGATCGTAGGAAATCCGGCCGGATCGGGGCAGATTTCGATGACGGAAAGATGAAAGAACCTCTTTTTTCGGTGGATAAGTTAAAAAACGTACTTTTCGTTGATTGACCCGGACGGTCAAAAATTCGCGTGCCGGTGCCGGTATTAAAATTTCATTAAAAAAAGGGCTGTTTCATTGTCAGCCCTTTTTTGGATGTCTATAATATAAGAGATTTTTTGTTACTTATATGACAACCGGCGCAGGGGAATCCGGGAGGAGAGTATATGAGGAAATATTGGAAGTATATCAGACCGTATCTGCTCTATTTTATCATAGGCCCGCTGGCCATGATCGTGGAAGTGCTGGGGGAGGTGATCATGCCGAAGCTCCTCGCGAATATCGTGGATACCGGCATCGCGACGCGCAATATCCCCTACATCGCAGGAAGCGGTGTCATGATGGTGGTAACGGCGATCCTGATGATGCTCGGAGGCGTCGGCGGTGCGTATTTCGCGGCAAAAGCCTGCGTCGGCTTTTCCTCCGATCTTCGGAAAGACGTGTTTGACAAGGTTCAGGATATGTCCTTCGCGAATCTTGATTCCTTCAGTACCGGCTCTCTTGTCACCCGGCTCACCAACGATATCACACAGATCCAGAATTTCATCAATATGCTGCTCAGGATGATGCTCAGGGCCCCCGGGATGCTGATCGGCGCCCTGATCATGGCAGTGGTCATCAATGCGAAGCTTGCCGTGATCCTGCTGGTGGTCATTCCGGTCCTCGCCATTTTGCTTATCTTTATAATGAAGAATTCGTTTCCGCGGTTCGGTGCGATGCAGGAAAAGATCGACGCCCTGAACAACAATGTCCAGGAGGTGCTGACCGGCGTCCGGGTCATCAAGTCCTTTGTCCGCGGCGATTATGAGGAAAAGAGATTTGCCGGCTCCAACGAGGATCTGAAGCAGTCCAGTCTGCGGGCCTTCAAGCTCGTCATATTCATGATGCCGATCATGATGCTCATGATGAACGCAACGACGCTGGCGGTAGTATGGTTCGGCGGACGGCAGGTAATAGCCGGCTCCATGGAGATCGGATCCCTTACCGCGTTCATTACCTATATCACGCAGATCCTGATGTCTCTTATGTTCGTTGCCTTTATCCTGATGCAGACATCCAGAGCTCTTGCTTCCTTAAAGAGAGTAAGGGAGGTGCTGGACTGCAGCATCGATCTTACGGATGAGGGCGTATCAATGCCCGATAAGGAGGTTACCTCCGGAGACATCGAATTCCGGAACGTATCCTTCCGCTATTATAAAAACAATCATGAATGGGTACTTGACGATATTTCCTTCCGGGTCGATTCCGGAAAAACTCTGGGGATCATCGGCTCCACGGGAAGCGGAAAGACGACCCTGGTATCCATGATCCCGCGGCTTTACGACGCGGATGAAGGGACCGTGCTGGTGGACGGGACAGACGTGCGGGATTATTCCCTGAAGAATCTGAGAGCCGGAATCGGTATGGTCCTTCAGAAAAATGTCCTCTTTTCCGGAAGCATTATGGAAAACCTGATGTGGGGAGATGAGGAGGCATCGGAAGAGGAAGTAAAGAAGGCCGCCGCGGATGCCCAGGCGGACGGCTTTATCCTCGATAAGGAAAAGGGATATGACGAGGAACTCGGGCAGGGCGGTGTCAATGTCTCCGGCGGACAGAAACAGAGGCTGTGCATCGCAAGAGCCCTTCTTAAGAAGCCGAAGATCCTGATCCTTGATGATTCCACCTCCGCGGTGGATACGGCGACGGAAGCAAGGATCCGCGAAAGCTTCCGGACCACCCTCAAAGGCACGACGAAGATCATCATCGCCCAGAGGATCTCTTCCGTGATCGAAGCGGATCTCATTATGGTCATGGATGACGGAAAGATCGCCGGGATCGGGAGTCATGACGAACTGATCCGGAACTGCCCGCCGTACCAGGAGATCTACTATTCGCAGATCGATAAGGATGAGGAGGTGAGCGCGTAATGACTTCCGAAGAAAGACTTGCCTTCCTTGAGAAAAAATATGAAGAGAAGCTGAAACCCATTACCGATGAGGAACTGGGGAGCGCGGCGAGGAAAAAGGGGCCCGGCGGAGGTCCCGGACGGGGCATGGCGATGCAGACCGGAAAGCCGAAGAACGCGAAGGCTTCCATAGCCCGGCTCTTCGGATATCTGGCCGATGCGAAATGGAAGCTGGTCATCGTCTTTTTCCTGGTGATCTCGAATACCCTGCTCGGTCTCGTGGCATCCTATATGCTCCGGCCCATCATCAACGGCCTGACCTCCGGCGAAGGGATCGAAGCCCTGATCCGGGGACTTTCGAAGATGGCGGCCGTATATCTCGGAGTGATCATCTGCCAGTATCTGCAGCAGCGCATCATGATCGGGGTGTCCCAGAACGCGATCCAGAAGCTTCGCAACGATCTTTTTGAAAAGCTTCAGACCCTGCCGGTCCGCTATTATGACACGCATAATAACGGAGACATCATGAGCCGGTTTACGAATGATGTGGACGCGGTGGGCGAGATGATGAACAATACGGTGATCCAGCTGTTCTCCGGAAGCATCACCCTGATCGGAACTCTGGCACTCATGATCTACACCAACGTGTGGCTTACATTAATAACGATTGTTATGGTACCTTTGATGTTCAAAGCCCTCTCGATCATCACAAAACGTTCGAGAGCATACTATAAAGCGCAGCAGGCAGCCATCGGAACCCTGAACGGATTCATTGAGGAAACCATGACGGGACAAAAGGTTGTAAAGGTTTTCGGCCATGAGGATGCCAGCCGGGAAGAGTTTAATTACTTAAATCACGATTTAAGAAGCAAGCAGATCAAAGCCCTCTTCTTCGGCGGGATCATGGGGCCTGTCATGGGAAATATGAGTCAGATCAGCTACGCAATGACGGCCTGTATCGGAGGGATCCTCTGCGTGGCGAGGGGCTTCGATATCGGAGGACTTTCCATATTCGTAAACTATTCGAGGCAGTTCTCCCGCCCCATCAACGAGATCGCGATGCAGGTAAATACCATCTTTTCCGCTCTGGCCGGTGCCGAGAGAGTCTTCGCGGTCATGGATGAAGAGCCGGAGAAGGAAGATCCGGCCGATGCGATCCGGATCATCGAGGAAGACGGAAGACTTCTCTATGAGATTCCGAAGGGCTCCGCTTACGCCAGGGAGAATTCGGTGATCGAGGATGTTGTCAGACAGGATAACATATGTTATTATAAGGAAGTGAAAGGCGCCGTTACCTTAAAGGACGTGACCTTCGGTTATAATCCGGAAAAGACGGTGCTGAAGGATATCTCCCTTTACGCGAAACCGGGCCAGAAGATCGCCTTTGTGGGCTCCACCGGCGCCGGAAAGACCACGATCACGAACCTGATCAACCGCTTCTATGATGTCAACGAAGGGACCATAACCATGGACGGGATCCGTGTCACGGACATCGAGCGGGATTCTCTCCGGAGGAATATCGCGATGGTGCTTCAGGATACCCATCTGTTTACCGGCACCGTGATGGAGAATATCCGCTACGGGCGGCTTGATGCCACGGACGAAGAGGTGATCGAAGCCGCAAAGATGGCATCCGCCCACAGCTTCATCATCCGTCTTGAAAACGGCTATGATACCATGCTTGAGGGGGACGGGGCAAACCTTTCCCAGGGCCAGCGGCAGCTGATCAATATCGCAAGGGCGGCGATCTCCAGGGCACCCGTACTGATCCTTGATGAGGCGACAAGCTCCGTGGATACCCGTACCGAGAAACACATCGAAAAGGGGATGGACCGCCTGATGGCCACAAGGACCACGCTGGTGATTGCCCACAGGCTTTCCACCGTACGAAACGCCAACGCGATCATCGTTCTCGAACACGGAAGCATCATCGAACGGGGCGATCATGCGGAACTTCTTGAGGACAAGGGGCGCTATTACGAGCTTTATACCGGCAAGAGCGAACTTGACTGAGAAAGGCCGGCTGATATAAAAAGGGCCTCCGGGCCAAAGAGGAAATGAGGAGATTATGAAAGAGAGTTTCTGGAAGAAACACGGAAAAAAGATCATCATCCTTGCGGTGATCGCGGCGGCAGTGACCGGCATCGTGCTTTTTGTGAGGAAGAGCGTTAAAGCCTCACAGGAACTGCTGGCCGGCATGATGAACAAATCCGAGGTTGCGCTGGTGGAAAAGAGGACCCTTGTGGATTCCCTTGCCGCGACCGGGATCGTGATCCCCATTGAGAGCAAGACCGTTACCGCGAACGTGTCCAACGTGAAGGTCGCGGAATTTGACCTTGAGGTCGGCGATTACGTGAAGGAAGGGGATGTGATCTGCGTCCTTGATTCGGAAAGCTTCGAAGACAGCATGAATGCCACGAAGAAGGCCTATGATGCCGCAAAGGGGCAGAGCAACGTAAATGAAGTGGCGGCGGGCCGCGCCCTGGATTTCGCGGAGGAGAGCAAGGGTATCGACATGGGCCGCGCGGGCGAAGATGCCTCCTGGGCCTATCAGGATTACCTGCGCCAGATGACCGAAGTGGAGGAAGCGGAGTCAGAATACAAAAAGGCGGAGGATGACCTTTCGGTCAAGAAGGGGGAACTTGATTACCGCAATGAGCTCCTGGAGGAGGCGAAGGCGAACGAAGACTTCGGAAAGCAGGCCCAGTACGAGCAGGAAATCGCTTCCTGGCAGAGCAAGGTATCCGGCGCGGAGACTGCGCGGGATACGGCCAAAAGCGCCTATGAGAGCGCCATTAAAACGGCGGACAGCCTGTACCGTACCTACTTGAGGTCGCTTCGCTCGGAGACGGATACGGAGAGGAATGACGACAATACGGTGCTTGCAAAGAATGACAGCCTCTATACTTCGCAGATCACGAACAACGCCACCGGAGTCAATGAAAAGCTTCAGATCAAGAACTATCAGAAGCAGATCGACGAATGTGTGGTGACGGCTCCCATCAGCGGGGTGGTGACCTCCGTCGGGGTGGAACAGGGAAAACTCTATACGGGAGCTTCCATCGTTACGATCGACGATGACAGTGCCTATGAGATCGAGGCGCAGATCGATGAATATGATATCACGAGGATAAAGACCGGGCAGAAGGTGCTCTTCAAGACCAACGGAACCGGCGACAGGGAATTTGAAGGAAAGATCAAAGAGATCGCGCCGAAGGCGACCCGCTCCGGACAGAACGGCACTCTCGGGAGCAGTATCACCTATAGGGTAACCATCTCCATCATTTCCCCCTGCAAAGAACTGAAGATGGATATGACGGCCAGGCTTTCCATCATCATCGAGCAGAAGGAGAATGTCCTGACGGTTCCCTATGACGCCCTTCAGGTGGATGAGAACGGAGACTTCTTTATTGAGGTGCCCGGCGAGGGTGAAGGGGTCACCGAGATCACCTACGAGGAAGGAAAAGAAGAAGAAAAAGAGAAAGATAACAACAGTGAGGATAAGGATGACCAGGGCGGTCAACAGGCTGCAAAGCCTGAAAACAAGCGGATCCCGGTCAGCAAGGGTCTGGAGTCCGACTATTATGTCCAGATCATCGGTCCCGAGATAAAAGAGGGGATGGAAGTCCTGGTTCCGAGTGCCGGAAACGGGATGGAAGATCTGATGCAGATGCTCCAGGATTCGGGCGCGATGGGAGGAATGTAATGGAACCCGTCATGCAGCTTCGGGGGATTACGAAGAATTATTTCATCGGATCTCCGAATGAGATCCATGTATTGAGAGGGATCGACCTTTTCGTTGAGGAGGGCGAATTCGTGGCGGTAGTCGGCGCATCCGGCTCCGGAAAGTCCACCTTGATGAACATCATCGGGGCACTGGACAGGCCGACCACAGGAGAATATACCCTGGACGGGATCGATGTGATAAGGGCAAAGGATGCGGAGCTTTCGAGGATCCGTAATCAGAAGATCGGCTTTGTTTTCCAGACCTATAATCTGATCCCGAAGACGAATGCGCTGAAAAATGTGGAAATGCCCATGCTTTACGGCGGTGTGTCCGGCCATACAAGGCTTGTAAGGGCCAGACAGCTTCTGGAACTCGTGGGGATGGGAGACCGGATGAAGCATCTTCCGGAAGAGCTTTCCGGTGGTCAGAAGCAGAGGGTCGCCATTGCCCGGGCCATGGCCAACAATCCATCCATCATCCTGGCCGATGAGCCGACGGGAGCTCTGGATTCGGAAACGGGACGTCTTGTTATGGATATCTTTCACAAACTCCACGACGAGCAGGGAAAGACCATCATCCTGATCACCCACAGCCCGGAGCTTGCGGAGGAGACCCAGCGGGTGATCACCATCAAGGACGGACAGATCACGGGAATACGGAAAGGAAAGGGCAAAGAAAATGATGCTCTTTGAAAACATCAGGCTGGCATTTTCCAGTCTGGTGGCCAATAAAATGAGAGCGCTGCTTACGATGCTCGGGATCATCATCGGGATCGCTTCCGTGATCGCGATCATGACTGTGGGAAATTCCGTCACCGGGAACATCACGGAATCCATGGAATCCCTCGGCGTGAATAACGTAATGGTCTCCCTTCAGCAGAAGAACGAGGAGAAAGAGAGCCGGGAGGACGGTGTCGTTTTCGGCTCACAGCCCCGCTCCGAGAATCTTACGGAGGAGGATCTGATCACGACGGATATGATCCGGGAATTCGTAAACCGCTATCCGGACAAGATCAAGTGCATTTCCGCCCAGTCCACTCTGGGCGACGGTCAGGCGCTTGACGGCAATCTCTATGCCAACGCTTCCCTTCTCGGGGTTTCCCTCGGGTATTTCGTGGCCAACGATCTCGACATCATCGCCGGGAGATATTTCTCGGAGCGCGAGTTTGACGAAGGCGATATGGTCATCATCGTCTCGGACAAGCTTGTGAACAATATGTTTAAGGGGGATGCGGAAGCGGCTGTCGGAAAGACCCTTCAGTTCAATGTGGAGGGGAAATTCTATCATCCGACCATTGTCGGTGTGTATGAACATGAAGATTCCCCCTATATGATCTCCATGACTTCGGAGAAGGATATCCGCACGGATGCCTATCTGCCCCTCCGGACGGTAATGAACGAGAAGCATATAACACGCTTTGGCGGATTTACCGTGGTGACGGCCACCGGCACGGATCCTGACGAGCTGGCCGGGATCACGAAGCAGTTCTTCAATGTCTATTACCGGAACAACCGGAATTATGAGATCTCCGCCTTCAGTATGGCCACGATGGTCAGCATGATGTCCACCATGATGGGTACGGTGACCACGGCGCTTTCGGTGATCGCCGGGATCGCGCTCCTCGTAGGCGGGATCGGCGTTATGAACATTATGCTGGTATCCATTACGGAGAGGACCCGCGAGATCGGAACGAGAAAGGCCCTCGGAGCGCCCAACGGCTCCATCCGGACGCAGTTTATCGTGGAATCCATCGTGATCTGCGTAGTGGGCGGGATCATCGGGATCATCATCGGAGTATCGGCCGGTATGGCCCTTGCCAAATATCTGGGGACTCCCGCGAAGCCCGATATTTCGAGCATTCTCCTGTCCATCGGATTTTCCTCGGCCATCGGGGTGTTCTTCGGGTATTATCCGGCCAACAAGGCCGCGAAGATGGATCCCATCGAAGCATTAAGATACGAATAGGATCATTTCTGAAGGATCATATAGATCTGTTCCGTAAGTTTCAGATTGCCCCGGATCACCAAGGCGATCTTTTCTTTTGCGCGGCTTAAACCGTGGAAAAGCTCCATGATCCGGTTCCTTTCCCCGTCTGTGGCGGATCCGCGGCTCCGGAGGAAGCCTTCCTCATCATAGTAAAAGGAATCGTCAAGGAGCATCACCACCTTATCGAATTCCCGGCCGGTGACGGAGCCGGATATATATTCATAGCCCCGGTTCCTGTAGTTTTCGAGAAGGCGGCCGGCTTCCGCCGCATCATTTCCGTATTCGACCGAGACATTGGGATAATCCCTCCGATGGATCTTCGATGAGGAAAGGAGCGTTCTTAAGAAGGTGGAAAGCTCTTTGTTAAGACGGATGCGGTTCGTCAGATGAAAACTCCTGAAATCTTCGGCCGCTTCGATAACGGGGGCACCGAAGCCTTCCCGCTCCGCTTCCGATACGCAGTCAAGATTGTCATAGGATATGATAACGGGAGCCTTTAACGCTTTCGAAAGGGCAAGGATCTTCGAATAGGCTTCTTTACCCATATCATGCCCCTCATCAACAAAGATGGCGGCGTATTCCTTTGAGATCTCCGGCAGGCTCTTTCCGTCGCAGAAGTAGAAGTCGATCCGCTTAAGCCTTGCGTCCAGCTCCTTAAGCTCCGCCTTCCGTGAAGCAAAGTGGAAGAGGCAGACGGGGTTCCGGCGGGAAAGCTGCATGGCAAGATCGTAGAGAAGGATGGTCTTTCCGGTACCGGGAAGACCCGTAAAGCCCTGAAGCATATGCCCCTCCCCGATATTCTTGAGGATCTGTTTCCGGATATCCCTCTGTTGGGAGGTAAGGAAGTATTCCTGCCTGAGAAAGCGCCCGGGGTCCGTAACGGGAGAGATCAGGTATTTATCCTCCTGAAAAAGGCTTTCGATATCGGAATCAAGGCAGTTATCCTGTTTTTCAAGCAGGGAATACAGCTCTTCGAAGGTGCAGTCCACAAGCCTTCCGCTGTTCGAAAGACGTACCAGCCGGTCGCGTCCGCTTATGAAGGTATAGAAATACATCCCCCTTCCGAGGGTTGAAAGGTAGTATCTGTTCTGAAGAAGCTGGTTCCGGACGGCCTCATCCGTCACGTTGCCGCTTTTCAGCTCGATATTGACGATGAAATCATCATTGACCCGAAGAAGGTCGAATTCCTTGCCGAGCTTCGACATCGTAAAGGAATAGTAGAATTCCAGAGAACAGGCATCGGGAGAAATGTCCGTGAGCCTTTTCGAAAAAAGCCGCAGACCTTCCGTTTCCCAGGCTTTGATCCTGAGGGCGCGTCCGCGTCCGGACATCTGTTTTTCCATCCGGGACTGCAGTTCGCATGATGCGGGTCTTGTCAGTGCATAGATGTTTACGGGTTTCATAATCCTATTTTAGCACAGAATGAGGAGCCTTGGATTTACACTTTTTTAATAAATGATTAGCACTCGTCTATTGACAGTGCTAACAATCCGGCTTATGATAGGATACGAAGGGAAAAAAGCCCGGAATAAGGCGGGATCGCAAAGGATCCCGCGGAAACGGGAAAGGAGGATCGGTGATGAATATCTCGAAATTTACCCAGAAATCACAGGAGGCGGTACAGTCCTGCGAAAAACTGGCATATGAATACGGCAATCAGAAGATCGATCAGGAGCACCTTCTGCTTTCGCTGATGGAGCAGGAGGACGGGCTGCTCCCGAAACTGGTCGAAGGAATGGGGATTCAGGTCTCCTATTTTGAAAACTCGGTCCGGGGGGCATTGGAAAAACTCCCGAAGGTACAGGGCGGTGAACTCCTGATCTCACAGGAACTGAACAAGGTGCTGATCTCGGCGGAAGATGAGGCGAAAACCCTCGGAGACGAGTATGTTTCGGTGGAACACCTCTTCCTCAGCATGGTCCGGTACCCGAACAGGGAGATCAAAGAACTCTTCCGGGAGTTCGGGATCACGAGGGAGCGGGTCCTTTCGGCGCTTCAGCCGATCCGCGGCAATCAGCGGGTCACAAGCGACAATCCGGAAGCCACCTATGACACACTGAACAAATACGGTCAGGAACTGGTGGAAAGGGCGAGGTCCCAGAAACTGGATCCCGTGATCGGGAGGGATGACGAGATCCGGAACGTGATCCGGATCCTTTCCAGGAAAACAAAGAACAATCCGGTGCTCATCGGCGAGCCCGGCGTGGGAAAGACCGCGGTGGTGGAAGGTCTGGCTCAGAGGATCGTGAAGGGAGATGTGCCCGAGAATCTGAAGGACAAAAAGATCTTTGCCCTGGATATGGGAGCGCTGGTGGCCGGCGCGAAATACCGCGGCGAGTTTGAGGAGCGTCTGAAAGCCGTGCTGGAGGACGTGAAGGGGTCCGAGGGGGAGATCATCCTCTTTATCGATGAGCTCCATACCATCGTCGGCGCGGGAAAGACCGACGGGGCACTGGACGCGGGAAATATGCTGAAACCGATGCTGGCAAGAGGGGAACTCCACTGCATCGGCGCCACCACCCTTGACGAATACCGGCAGTATATCGAGAAGGACGCGGCCCTGGAACGGAGATTCCAGCCCGTGCTCGTGGATGAGCCCTCGGTGGAGGAGACGATCTCGATCCTCAGGGGACTTAAGGAGAAATATGAGGTTTACCACGGTGTCCGGATCATGGATAATGCGCTGGTCTCGGCGGCGATGCTTTCAAACCGCTATATCTCGGACCGCTTTCTTCCGGATAAGGCCATCGACCTCGTGGATGAGGCCTGCGCCCTGATCAAGACCGAGAAAAACTCGATGCCGGCAGAGCTTGACGAACTGAACCGCAGAAAGATCCAGCTGGAGATCGAAGAGGCGGCGCTGAAGAAGGAGGATGACAAGCTTTCGAAAGACCGTCTGGAAGCCCTTCAGAAGGAGCTTTCCGGCGTGAAGGAGGAGTTTGAGAACCTCTGCGCGAAATGGGAGAACGAGAAGAACTCCGTGGATAAACTCTCAAAACTCCGGGAAGAGATCGAAGAGGTGAAGGCGAAGATCGAGATCGCCAAGCAGGAAGGGGATTATGACAAAGTGGGCGAACTGACCTATTCCACCCTTCCGAAGCTTTCCGCGACACTGAAAGCGGAAGAGGAGAGCGTAAACGACCGGGAGCTTTCTCTGGTGCATGAGGCAGTCACGGATGAGGAGATCGGAAAGATCGTCTCCCGCTGGACCGGCATCCCGGTATCGAAGCTGAACGAATCCGAAAGGAACAAGACCCTGCATCTTGATGAGGAGCTTCATAAGCGTGTGATCGGACAGGATGAAGGCGTGACCAAGGTATCCGAGGCGATCATCCGCTCGAAGGCGGGGATCAAGGATCCGAAGAAGCCCATCGGCTCCTTCCTCTTTATGGGACCCACCGGTGTCGGAAAGACGGAGCTTGCGAAGGCTCTTGCGGCGGCGCTCTTTGATGACGAGAACAATATGGTAAGGATCGATATGTCGGAATATATGGAGAAATACTCCGTTTCGAGACTGATCGGAGCACCTCCCGGATATGTGGGCTACGAGGAAGGCGGACAGCTGACGGAGGCCGTCCGGAGAAAACCCTACTCGGTGGTTCTCTTCGATGAGGTGGAGAAGGCTCATCCGGATGTCTTCAATGTCCTGCTGCAGGTCCTTGACGACGGACGGATCACGGATTCCCAGGGAAGGACCGTGGACTTTAAGAACACGATCCTGATCATGACTTCGAACATCGGGGCTCCGGCCCTGCTTGACGGGATTGACGGAAACGGTCAGATCAAAAAGGAAGCCGAGGACGAGGTGATGGAGGAACTTCGGGCCTCATTCCGTCCGGAATTCCTGAACAGGCTGGATGAGATCATCATGTTCAAGCCGCTTACGAAGGAGAACTTTACCTCCATCATCGACCTGATATTGACCGATCTGAATAAGCGCCTTGCGGACCGGGAACTCAGGGTGGAACTTACGGAAGAAGCAAAGCGGTTCGTCGCGGACGAATCCTATGACCCGGTATACGGCGCAAGACCCCTTAAGAGATTCATCCAGAAGTATGTGGAGACCCTGTCGGCAAAGCTTATTTTAAGCGGAGAAACAAGGGAAGGGGACTGCATCCGGATCGGAGTTTCAAACGGGGAACTGACCGCGGAAGCGATCCATAATAACGGGTGATCATAACAGACGCAATTATTCGATTGACTGAACCGGTCACCGGTTTTTCGGGAGGATGAAGAGGATTCATCCTCCTTTTTTCGCCATTCTTTTGCAAAATGTGCTATAATTTTCGTTACTATGCGAAAAAGGAAAGACACCCCGGAACTTGAGATCATCGATCTCAATGAGAACAACGCGGCAAGGAATGATTTCCCGGAAGACGTCTTCATGGAAGACACGACGGAAGAGGTGAGGGAAGAGGCCGAGGCCGCGCCGAAACGGAAAAGAAAAAGAAGAAGAAGGGACTACAGGCCCCTTTATATCGTCGGCGCCGTTGCGGCGGTGATCCTTCTTTTCGTGTTCCTGATCCTTCCGCGCATAAGGAACGGTTCTCCGGAGGAGGAGATTCCGGATCTTTCCGGGCCCATCGGAAATCAGGCGGAAGGTACCGGAAATGTTCAGGATCAGGGGAATACCGGGGAAAAGCCGGAAAGGCCGAAGAACGACCATCTCGGGAGTGCCGTCATCGATCATATCCTGAAGGCTGCGGATTCCGTGGAGGCGGCTTATGAAAAAAGGCCCCCCACCGTAGCTCTTACGGAGGACAACCGGGCGGATTTCGTCAAGATCAAAAACTGCGTGATCGATTCGGAAACGGGGCAGATCCGCGTGGATCTTGCAAGTGAGGGGATCCCCAGGTCCGATGATAAATATTACTATCTTTTCGAACTCGATGCCTACGAGAACGGGATCGGGGAGGAGGATGAGTATGTGACGAGGATCTATAAGGATGATTCCGCTTCCTTAAGCCTGCCTCTTAACGTAAATTCCACCATCACGAGGCTTTACCGCAAGTACGGGGTGGCGGTCCGGGAAAAGGACCGGTATTCCCTCATCAGTATTCCGAAGTTCATTACGAATCCCGAGGCTCTTGCGAAGCACGGGGGCGCTTTCCAGGAAGCGGCATCCAAGAAGGGCATCCTGGTCGATTACCGGAAGATCAACAGCGGACAGCTGGAAGATCTCGGAGTACGGCAGGCGGCCATCAATTTTCATCTGGGCACCATGGTCGGCCCCTCCACCAACGCCTTCTTTCCGACGATCCATTATAATTACAACGGAAAGACCTATTCCTTTAACTACGCGGTGATCGCCGGATTTGACAATACGATCCGGGATCTTACCAATAAGGGGATCACGGTGACGGCGATCCTGCTGAATCCCTATTCCTCCGCCAACATCAGCCTGATCCATCCCGGGGCGCGCTCCAGCGGTGCCTGCCCCTATTATATGTTCAACGCGGCGGACGATGACGGGATCGAGATCCTGGCCGCGGCGGGGAGCTTCCTCGCGGACCGCTATTCCGGCGGCGGCTACGGGCGGATCTCGAACTGGGTGATCGCGAACGAGATCAACGCGCGCAAGGAATGGAATTTCTACCCCTATACCGACGTGGATACCTATTCGGCAGTCTACGCGGACGGATTCCGGATCCTTTATAACGCGATCCGGAGTACATGCAGCGGGACCAGACTCTATATCTCCCTGGACCAGCAGTGGAACCGGAATATGAAGAACAATCCGGACTACGACGGTCAGGATGTTCTCGACAGCTTCAATGCCTATATCGCGAAACACGGCAACATCGACTGGGGGCTGGCCTTCCATCCCTATAATGTGCCGCTCACGTCCTGCAGGACATGGGAGAGCACCAAGACGGTCAACCACACCTCCTCCACGCCGATGATCTCCATGCAGAACATCGAAGTGCTGATCAATTACATGAAGCAGCAGGAGTATCTGACGGACAGCGGGGACGTACGGAGCATTATGATCACGGAACTCGGCTATACGTCAAGCGGAAAGGGCTCGCAGGAACTTCAGGCGGCCGCCATCGCTTACGCCTATTACAAGGTGGAGCATTACGCCGATATCGACGGGCTCCTTCTTAACCGCCAGACGGATGATTCCACCGAGATCGCGCAGGGACTCTCCACGGGAGTCACGACTCTCGGCGGCGCGCACAAGCTTTCCTATGATGTTTTCAAATATATGGATACGGACCGGATGGAAGAGGCAACGAGTGCCCTGAAACCCATCATCGGGATCTCGAACTGGAACGAGATCATGCGCTGATCAAAAGAGCTGTTTGCAAAGATACTGATAGATCTTCTGATGCTTCTTTTCCCAGTTGTCACAGATGGACTGGGCGATTTCCTCGATGGGAACGGAGATCGTAAGATCGATGAGGCGGACATCCTTGTCCATCGCCATAAGGCGCGCCTCATATTCCCCGCTTGTTGACTTGTAATACTCCGCCGTTACGGATACCTCGTTCCGGAGTTCTATGGAATTCTGCTTGAAATACTCATCGATCTCCGCCTTGATCTCGGGCGAAATGTCACTTTCAAAATAATGAACCGCATCCGCACCCTCTTTGGTGAGCTTAAGGTGGGTCCGGTTCCGGTAGGACTGGGCCGTGACGAATTTCGTTTCGATCAGTTCCCCGATGACCTGCTGGAGGGTGAAATAGTTCGTATAGCCTTTTTCAAGGATAAAATCCCCGATCTGATTCTTTGTCAGGGGGAAGTCCACGCGGTCCAGCATATAGAGGACCATCAGCTTATAGAGGGTGAGAGCGTTCTTGACCATATAAAATACCACACGTTATAATAACATACGCTACTTAAATTACGAATTAACTTCCGACATGTGAAGCCCTTTTGTTTCCTCACATCCGAGAACCAGATTCAGGCACTGGACTGCAGCTCCGGAGGCTCCCTTCCCCAGATTGTCAAAGAGGGAGGTAAGGAGGATCCGGTCTTCATTGCCGGTGACATAGATCCTGAGATCGTCATATCCGGAGAGGGTGTTGGCTGAAAGGAAGCCTTTCTCCGCCTCCTCGCTTCCGAAGGGCATCACATGGATGAAGGACTGATCCGCGTAGTACTCCGCGAACATCCGGTGAATGTCTTTGGGTCCGGATACGGAATTCAGAAGCTTCGTATAAAGGGGAACCGTGACGAACATTCCCGAATAGTAATCGTCCACCACCGGAGAAAAGAGAGGGGCCGAATCAAGACCCGTTACGGCCTGCATTTCCTTAAGATGTTTATGCTGCTGGGAAAGCGCGTATTCTCTCGGGGAAAAGTGGGTCAGCGGCTTTTCGGGGCTCTCATATACCGCGATGGCCTTTTTGCCGGCGCCGGAATAGCCGGACAGCGCGAAACTGCTGACGGGGTAATCCTTTCCGAGAAAGCCGGAGGCGATCATCGGATAGACAAGGCTGATGAATCCGGTGGCATAGCAGCCCGGGACCGCGATCCTTCTGCTCTTTTGGATCAGATCCCTCTGCTCCTTTCGAAGCTCCGGAAAACCGTAGACCCAGCCCGGAGATGTCCGGTGGGCGGTGGAAGCGTCGATGATCACGGTGTTCTCATTATCCACAAGCTCCGCGGATTCCCTTGCCGCGTCGTCCGGAAGGCAGAGGAAAGCCACATCGCATGCATTAAGAAGTCTCTTTCTTTCCGCGGGATCCTTTCTCTTTTCCGGATCGATGGAAAGGATCTCAAGATCCTCCCTATCCGCGAAACGCTCATGGATCCTTAAGCCGGTGGTCCCTTCGGAACCGTCAATGAATACTTTCGTCATGGAATACTCCTTTCATTTGGCACAGGTTATTGTAATTCTTCCTAATATATTTTGCAAGTGCTTTGTATGAATATGCAACAAATATGAATAATTATTTGCTTGAGTAACGAATATATGCATAAATATGGAAAATTTATGATATTTTTATGCAAAATTGTCGGTTGCAATCGTACTATGTTTGTTGTATGATAGCAAAGTCAACTGACGATCCCGGTTATTACATATTGAAGGAGAGAAAGCAGATGAAAGAAAAAGTTGTACTTGCCTATTCGGGCGGCCTTGATACCACGGCGATCATTCCGTGGCTGAAGGAGAATTTCGATTATGAAGTGATCTGTGTCTGCATAGACTGCGGACAGGAGGAGGAACTGAACGGACTCGAGGAGCGCGCGAAGTACTGCGGCGCGGAGAAACTCTATATCCTCGATGTGACCGACGAGTTCGCGGAGGATTACATCGTTCCCTGCGTACAGGCACATGCGGTATATGAAAACAAATACCTTCTCGGAACTTCCATGGCGAGACCGCTTATCGCTAAGAAACTGGTTGAGATCGCCAGGAAGGAAGGGGCATCCGCCATCTGCCACGGCGCAACGGGCAAGGGCAATGATCAGATCCGTTTCGAACTCGGCATCAAAGCTTTCGCGCCGGACCTTAAGATCATCGCGGCATGGCGTTCCGATAAATGGACCCTGGATTCGAGAGAGTCCGAGATCGAATACTGCAGGCAGCACGGCATCGAGCTTCCCTTCAAGGCGGATTCCAGCTACAGCCGTGACCGGAATCTCTGGCACATCTCCCATGAGGGACTTGAGCTTGAGGAGCCTGAAAATGAGCCGAATTTCGAGCATCTTCTGGTTCTCGGCGTTACTCCGGAGAAGGCGCCGGATGAGGGCGAATACGTGACCATGACCTTCGAGCACGGCGTGCCGAAGTCGGTGAACGGAAAGGAAATGAAAGTCGCGGACATTATCCGCACCCTGAATAAGCTCGGCGGAAAGCACGGGATCGGGATCATCGATATCGTGGAGAACCGTGTGGTCGGAATGAAGAGCCGCGGCGTATATGAGACTCCCGGCGGAACGATTCTCTATGAGGCGCATCAGCAGCTTGAGGAACTGATCCTCGACCGCGAGACCTATGCGCTGAAGGCGGATCTCGGAAACCGCTTCGCCCAGCTCGTTTACGAAGGAAAGTGGTTCACCCCGTTAAGGGAAGCCCTTCAGGCATTTATCGAGTCCACGCAGAAGGACGTTACCGGCGAGGTGAAGTTCAAGCTTTATAAGGGAAATATCATCAAGGCGGGAACGAAATCTCCGAATTCCCTCTATGATGAGAGGATCGCGTCCTTCACAACCGGAGATCTCTATAATCACCATGACGCGGAGGGATTCATCAATCTCTTCGGCCTTGCGACCAAGGTCCGGGCAATGAAGAAGATGGACAAGGGCGAGAAACTCTTATGATCGATCCCGCACAGTTTTCGGTCAGGACCTTTCTCCTCGGATATTGGCTGATCATGAACCTGCTCGGGTTCCTTACGATGGGACTCGACAAGTTAAAGGCGGTGAAAAGGGGCTTCCGGATACCGGAAGCCACCCTTTTTCTCATCGCGTTCATCGGAGGAAGCATCGGTTCGATCCTGGGTATGATCATTTTCAGGCATAAGATCCGGAAACGGCGATTTACCGTGGGAATGCCGCTGATCCTGCTCCTGCAGGCGGCAGTCTTTCTTTTTCTTTATCTTGGACCGCTTAACATCCGGACGATCTGACGGAAGGAAAGGATCATGCATATCGCGATCTGTGATGACAACATTGCCGACAGGAAGCAGCTTGAGAGGCTGCTCGGACGGGAATCGGACGCAAGAAAGGCCGATTCCGGCGTTTTTTATACGGACTCCTTCGGACAGGGTGACAAACTTTACAGCAGCAGGATGTCCTATGATCTTTTTTTCATCGACGTCACCGGAAGCGATGAAACGGGATTCTTTCTGGCAAACCGCCTCATAAAAGGCGGGGTGACAGCACCGGTGGTGCTCTGCTCCTCCACGATCGACTATAAGGAGGAAGCCCTGAAAATGACGGAACTTCCCGGGAATCTGAGGTTCCTTAACAAACCGGTCCTGAAGGACCGGCTGGCTGAGATCCTTGACGAGGCGATCCTTGAGGTTGGGCGGAAAGAGCCGACCATCGAGCTTCGGGATCAGCAGGACACCTTTTATGTCCGGGAGGATGAGATCCTCTACGCGGAATCGGAGGGACAGTACCTGAAGGTGCTTTTGAAGGACGGCCGGGTCGCGTCCGTTTTTCAGGACGCATATACGTTTTACATGAATCACAGGGAATTTACGCATTATGTGCTCACGGGCCCGCACGTTATGGTGAACGCGGCCTATATAGGGAGACTTTCCCGCTTTAAGGCCGTTATGACGGACGGAAAGGAATTCAGGATCCTGCCTGTCGTATACGGGCGGCTGAAAAAGGCGATGGAAAGGGCGGAGAGCGAAAAGAAGGAAGGACCGGAAACAGCCGGCCCGGAGGAACCGTGAGAATGGAGGAAAAGGGAAAAAGATACCGGTTTATGGATGTGCTTCGGCTCCTTTCCATGCTGGCGATCGTGTTCTACCACATGACCGTGACCCTTTATCTTATGGGGATCCGGCAGCTTTCAAGTGTCCGGATCTTTTATGAGAATGCGAACATGCATATCGCGAAGGTGGGAGTCGGGCTCTTTTTCATGCTTTCGGGCGCGGGGCTCATGCTGTCAGGGGAAGGAAAGAACGGTTTTTCCGTAAAGGACTTTTACCGGAAGCGGTTTGTCCGTATCCTTATTCCGTTCTATATCGTATATGCGGCATATTTCCTGTATCTGCTGATATGGAACGGCGGGAAGACGGCGGATCTCTTTGCGGGGCGCGGCGCAAATCCCCTGAGCGCGGTCTTTACCCTTCTGGGGATGGATGCGTATCTTTCCAATTTCGGGATCCCGACCTACTCTCTGGGGATCGGGGAGTGGTTTCTGGGCTGCCTTGTGATCATGTATCTGATCTACCCGCTGCTCAGGCGGCTCCTTAAAAGGAACCGGATCCTTTTTGCGGGAATACTCCTCGTTTACTATATCGGGATCCTTTCGGTATACGGCCGCTTTTCCTTTGCCGCGAGCGTACCGCCCTTTTTAAACGCGGCGGTCAAGATCTTCGATTTTGCTCTGGGAATGTTCCTTGCGGACATCCTTCCGAAGATTCCGAAATGGACGATCTTTCCGGCTCTTGCGGTGAATGCTTTTTATGCGGTCTGCCCGGTAACGGTCCCCGGTAATGACAGCTTCGGGATCGTGATCCAGTGCCTTGCCGTATTCCTGATCTTTTACGGGCTGGAGCCTTTTTTCGGGAAAGATGCCGCGAAAGGACCGATGAAAGCCGTAAGCTTCTTATGCAAAGTAAGTTATGAATACTATCTGATCCACCATGTGGTGATCGACGCGCTGACGGGGAGGAACCGGAATATCCCGTTTTCCAACTTCGATGTGCTGCTGCTCTTCCTTAAAGAGATCCTGCTGACGGCTGCCCTCACCGCGGTTTTGAAGCTTATTCTTTGGGGGATCGGGCGGTGCTTTTTGAAAAAGCATGAAGAATCCGGAGGCGGAAAGAAGGATGAATGAATTTTCGATAGAAAAAATGACCATTGCGGATTATGAAGAGGTAAAGGAGCTCTGGATGAGCATTCACGGCTTCGCGATCCGGAGCGTGGACGATTCCAGGGAAGGGGTGGAGCGCTTTCTTGCGCGGAATCCCGGGACCTCGGTCCTTGCCCGCTCGGAGGGAAAGGTGGTCGGCGCGATCCTCTGCGGCCACGACGGAAGACGGGGCTGCCTCTATCATGTCTGCGTGCGGGAAGGATACCGCAGAAGAGGCATCGGAAAGGCTATGGTGGTCTTCTGCATGAACGCTCTGAAGGCGGAAAAGATCAGCAAGGTGAGCCTGATCGCGTTTTCCACGAATGACATCGGGAACGCCTTCTGGAAGGAGATCGGCTGGACGAGGCGCGAAGATCTGAACTATTACGATTTTGTACTGAATGAGGAAAACATTGTCCGCTTTAATGCATAAGGCGGGGCGGCGGACTTTGGCGGAAGAGACGGAAGGATAAAGGGATGGCACGTTCGATACTGATCACAAACGATGACGGGATAGACGCGGAAGGCTTAAAACGCCTTGTGATCGCGTCCTGCGCGTTCGGAGACGTGACCGTGGTCGCGCCGTCTTCCCAGAGAAGCGCCGCTTCCCACAGCATTACCCTGCATTCGACCATCGATGTTTTTCCCCATGATATCGGGGTTGAAGGGGTAAAGGCCTATTCCTGCAGCGGAACCCCGGCGGACTGTGTCCGGGTCGGGAGTCTCAGTATTATGGAGAAAAGGCCGGACTTTGTGTTTTCCGGCATCAACCGGGGATACAACGTGGCTTCCGACATCCAGTATTCCGCCACGGCGGGGGCGGCTTTTGAGGGAGCCTTTCAGGGATATCTTTCCATTGCTTTTTCGGAAGGCTTTGAGGGTCTGCATGAGGTGACGGATGCCTATCTTCCCGGACTTATCGGTGAACTGATCGAAAGGCCCTTTATCCCGGGACGGATCATCAATGTGAATTTTCCGGAATGCACGCTCGAAGAATGCGGGGGGATCCTGTACGACCGTACGGTATCTACCCGGATGATCTACAGGGATACCTATAAGGAGACGGAAAAGCTGCCGGACGGCGGCGTGAGGCTTATGGTGGACGGCCACCGGAATTACGAGGCGGAGGAAGGCACGGATCTTCGGGCGATCTTTGACCGCTTTGTGTCGGTGGGGACGGTCCCGAACATCGGATTCTGATCATTCCGGCCGAGAAGAGGGATACTTTTTAAGGTACGGAAGATTTTATACCCGGAAAGGAAGAAGGATTATGAAGATCATCGAGGGGGGCGTGACTGCCCCGAAAGGATTTGAAGCGGCAGGCGTGGAGGCCGGGATCAAATATGAGAACCGGAAGGATATGGCGATCATTTATTCCGAAGCGCCCTGTGTGGCGGCGGGTACCTTTACGACGAATGTGGTAAAGGCGGCGCCCGTTAAGTGGGATATGAAACTGGTGGCGGAATCGCCCTTCGTGCAGGCCGTGGTCGTGAATACCGGCATCGCGAACGCCGGCACCGGAAGTGAGGGGATGAACTGCTGCAGGGAAACCGCGAAGGCGGCGGGCAAACTGCTCGGCATTCCGGAAAATGCGGTACTTGTAGGCTCCACGGGCGTGATCGGCCCGCAGCTTCCCATGGACAGGATCAAAGCCGGGGTCCGGAAGCTTGCGGAAGCAAAGAGCACGGAACTTTCCTCCGGAACCGATGCCGCGAAGGCGATTATGACGACGGATACCGTGCATAAGGAGATCGCGGTGAGCCTGGAGGCCGGCGGAAAGACCGTTACCATCGGCGCCATGAGCAAAGGAAGCGGCATGATCCACCCGAATATGGGCACCATGCTTTCCTATGTCTGCACGGATGCCGTCATCGGAAAAGAGGAATTGACCAAATTAGTCAAGGAAGTGGTCGTTGACACCTATAACATGATCTCCGTGGACGGCGACACCTCAACCAACGATACCCTGCTCGTGCTGGCCAACGGCATGGCCGGGAATCCGGAGATCCTTCCGGGAACACCGGAATATGAGGAATTCCGCAAGGCTCTTCGCTATGTGAACGAAACACAGGCAAAGCGCCTCGCCGGCGACGGGGAAGGGGCGAAAGCTCTTGTGGAATGCCGTGTCATAAACGCGGACACGAAGGAAAATGCAAGAAAACTTGCAAAATCTGTGATCTGCTCAAGCCTTACGAAGGCGGCGATATTCGGGCATGACGCGAACTGGGGCCGGATCCTCTGCGCTCTGGGCTATTCCGGAGCCTCCTTTGATCCGGAGCATATGGAGATCAGCTATCAGGGCGCCCGAAAGAGCATTCTGATCTACAAAGACGGTGCGGGAGTCGATTACAGTGAGGAGGAAGCCACCGCGATCCTTTCCGAGGAAGAGGTGCGGATCCTCGCGGACATGAAGTTGGGCGATGAAGAAGCCACCGCCTGGGGCTGTGATCTCACCTACGATTATGTTAAGATAAACGCTGATTACCGAAGCTGACGGCCGGGGATGCCCCCGGGAATGAACCCCGGGGACGGGGTTAGCGGTTCGTTTTATGTCAACTAAAAACCCCTG
>JAILLW010000130.1 GCA_024692955.1 Lachnospiraceae bacterium
AGGCTGTGAAGCAGCAGAAGGATCACCGTAAGTCTCGGTGAAAATCCTTTCAGATAGCAGAACACAGTGGCCGCGAAAAATGCGCTGGCGAGTATTCCGATCAGTATTTTCAGTTTACGCATCAGTATTACCCCTTAATTATCCGGAAACGGGATCCTGCGCACAGACAGCATCTCCTCTTCCAGTAAACCGATATCGTGGGTGGCGATTACCACCGTGGTGCCCTGGCGGTGGATCAGCTCCAGAAGGCGGAAGATCTCTCCGGAAGCATCCGGGTCAAGACTCCCCGTCGGTTCGTCCGCGAGCAGGATCGAAGGATCGTTGAGGATCGCCCTTGCAAGACAGATCTTCTGCTGTTCTCCGCCCGACAATTCCGCCGGATATCGTTTATGCAGCCTGTCGATCCCGAGGAATGACAGGACATGCATGATCTTCTCTTCCGTCTTTTTCGCACTCCAGCCGCAGATCATCCGGACCACGCTCAGGTTCTCATAGACTGTCCGGTCCTGCATCAGACGGTAGTCCTGAAAAATGACCCCGATCTTCCTCCGGTAAAAGGGAACCTTTTCCGGCGGTATGGAAGAAAGTTCTGTTTCATCCACAAAGATCTTTCCTTCCGTGGGTTCGATCTCCTTCAGCAGAAGGCGGATCGCCGTAGTCTTTCCGATCCCGCTCCTTCCCGTGAATGCGACAAATTCCCCGTCCTCGATCTTTTCCGAAAAATGATCGAGTACGGCTCCTTCCTCCGGATCGTAGATCTTCGTGACGTCTGAAAAAAGGATCATCGCTTATTCGATGATAAAGATGTCCGAAAAGCCCGTATCCTCAAAGATCTCGAGCACATCATCATTCGCGTTGATGACCGTCATCTTGCCGCCCTTGGAGTTGGCGGTCTTATGACCGAGAAGCAGTGCCCTTAACCCGGCCGAAGAAATGTAATCAAGTTCCGTGAAATCCATCACCAGCTGATTCCCCTTCTGAAAGGCCTGCAGGATCCGGTCCTGAAGCTCGGGACTCGTGTTGGTGTCTACCCGGCCTTCCACGGCCAGCTGGATCACATCTCCGTTTCTTGTCTCCGTAATAGTCATTTGGTTTCTCCTTCCTTATATCTGCATAACAATTGCATTCTATTCCAAAGTGAGCGCTCCGCCCATGGAAACATCCGCATCCAGGGTGGGCATCTCCGCGCGCGGGATCGCAGCGTTCATATCAAGATAAGCGTTCCCGTCCGTTTCCGCATTCTCATTCAGCTGAATGAGATGAAGCCTTGCGCGGATCGGTTTGAACTGGTCAAGAAGAAAGAGCAGCTGGTGTCTCATGGTCTCCTTCACCGGTTTGTTGATGAGGATCGTCACGTCATAGACGCCGCCCTCCTTCAGGTTCGGCGGAAGCTGTGCTCCGTCCGAAAGCAGATAGCCGCGCATCGTATTGTGTTCGAGGATCTGCGCCTCGGTGCCGAGCACGATCTCGATGATCCTGGCAAGAGCCCAGCGGGTTCCTTTTCTCTTTGACAGTTTATAGCCTTCCCGGACAAGGTCCCTGCAGACCTGTTCCGAAAGAAATCCGCCGGAAAGATCGATCCCCAGCCAGGACGCATAGAGCGTAAGCAGCTCCGGCGGACAGTTGTCCACGTCCAGCAGCTTCGGGAGTTCGTCGATCTCCAGCTGAAAATCATTATACACCGAAGAGAACACCGACATAAAGCGGTGGAAAAATCCGTTCCGCTCGCGGTAGATCTCGGGAAACGTCTGCATAAAATTATCGCCGGCAGCATAGATGACCATATCGGAAACGGAAACCTCTCCGTCCCCGATCACATCCACTGCCAGATAAAGGTAGCGGCCGGAAAGCTCATAAAGGAGCATATCTTTATGATTGATGCTCCGGATCGCGCCGAGTTCCCGGAAAAGACGCAGTTTCGTCTCTCTCGAGACCTCCGGATCGGAGAGGAATTCATAAAGATCCCCTTCCGCTTCTCCTTCATAGAGGTATTTTTCATTCCGTGCCAGGGCATAGATGTATACCGCCGTGTCCTGAGCGTGCTCGGAAACATAGGTAAGCCTGCCCCATTCGCTGTCCCTTGCCGCGGAGTCCACGGGAGCAAGGAATACCGTATGGGAGTGATGTACGGTTCCGTCCTCTTCTTCATGAACAGCCGTGACCGTTCCGTCCTCCGAAAGGGAAAAGCCTTCCATATAAGCCGTATTCCAACGGTTCGCCCTGATCCGGTATCTTTTATCCGCCATATTCTCCCCCTCTACTGTTCATCCGACACGATCTCGATGGTGATCTCTCCCGCCGTACAGAGCGCGTCCGCCCGGGGATAGATATCGGAATCCTCGACCTTCGCCAGATGTGAATTCTCCGGCAGGAGCGAAAGCTCATATACGAAGGAGACGCAGGGAAGCTCTTCTATCGTACGGAAAATCTGATGAAAACGCAAGGGTTCTCCGAATTTCCGCTTTGAATGTACATCATCAAGCTGGGCGCGGATCGCTTTTTCGATCTCGCTTCCCGGATCCTGATAATGCCGCCTGACATAGACGGTCCCCCTGACATGGATCGGTACATAGCAGGGCGGAAGGATCTCGATCCTGGTGGTAAGGAGCCTTCTCTCCTCCAGCCTTTTCCGGATCACATCCTTATAGATCGGAGAAAGATCCGGGAAATCCTCTCCGGTGCCGGGAAGTACCGCCACGCGGACGAGATTCTCCACCTCATCGATCACGGCGTTCACCTTGCTGATGCAAAGTCCCGGTGTATCCAGTACGATCCTTTCGTAATCCTCGGCGGTAACCGCGGTATAGGGTGTGTCAACATCCTTTCGGAAGCGCACTCCCAGCTGCCTTAAGGTCTCGCGATAGGCTCCGCCGGTCCCGGCTCCCGGGTTGAACCAGCGAACACCCCGGATCGGATACTCGGGCCTGAAATAACTCATGGCGCGCACATTTCCTTTTTCCCCTTCGGTGACCGCAAGAGAGGCAATAAAGAGCTCCGCCCCGATAAAGGCACCCGCGTCTTCGATCACGATCTTCCCGTCATTTTCGAGAAGATGATACCATAAGGCATCCGAATCGCTCTTTTCCGGACGCACGAAATCATAATAGTAGGCACCGTCCGCATCCTGTCTTCTCGCAATAAGGCAGAAGGAATCCTGTACCAGATGCGACGCCGGAAGCTCCAGCTCCTGATCGTCGTAGCCGAGGACGGTCCCGACCGCGTATCTTTGCATGATCTCTTCATTATAGAGTACCACTCTTACCGGATCCTTCACATGATCCGCGGGGCGGAAGGTATCCTCCCCGTTTCCGAAGGTGACGGTAAAGGAACGCTGTTCCCCTTTTTCGTCCCGCTCTCCGGGAATATACCGGCAGTATCTGCCGGGCTCGTCTCCGGAATAGGAAAGCTCATAACGCCGGTAGGAAGAACCCTTTTCCTCCTTCGCGAAGACAAGGATATGCTCATGACGGGACAGCGGATGGGTCACCCGGATCTCATCCGTCCGGTTGTAGATGACACTGCCCGCCAGGGTATCTCTCTGCCAGATCTCGAACAGGTTGCTCTCGATCGCCGCGATGCAGGGCGGGATATCATAATTGGCCCTCGTAAGGACGGCACGGATGACATAGCCCTCCACCGGAGCCTCATGACAGGGCACCGCTTCCTCATCCGGCATGCGAAGCCTCAGTTCACCGTTAAACAGAAAGCATCCCGTAAAATCACGCACCTTGATCTCACGGAATCCCTGATCAGTATAACATTCCCAGCGGATCGCCGCAAATACGTTCTCAGCCCGGTCTTCCACGGGGTTTCTCCGGACGCCGTCCGCCATCGTGATATAGCAGATCATCTCGCGTCCCGCCTCAGGCAGTGAGTTCATTACAAAATAGAGCGCATCGTCCGCTTCGGGATGGTCTCCGAAGATGCGCGCGGCAACGGGGATATCCCGTTCCCGAAGATATGTGAAATCCCGGAACTCTCCGCCGATCCTTCCGAAGACTCCGATCAGTTTCCCGCCCAGTTTAAAGGCCCGGTTCGTTTCAAAGACCATGCCTCCGAGAAGGAATCTCGTATTCGCGGGGAGCGTAAGCTCCTCTTCCACTCCGTTGGCACGTAAAAGCACGCGGGCGCATTTCCCCTTGCCCGGTTTGAACCCGGTGAGGGCAAACAGCCTTCTTCTTGCTTCATAGGGAATGTCGGAAATGGAATCCGCCTGAAGCGCCGCGAAAGCCGTCAGATTCTCGAGAATGGTAATGCCGGGGTCCGAAGCGTTGAAATTCGTCCACTCCGAAGAGTAGAGCGGGATCGCGGAAAGGGCCTCCGTCATTCTTTCTTCATAGGTTTTGGCTCGGATCTCTTCAATTCTCAGCATTCTTTTCACTCCTGTCGTACAGGATATGTACCTGATGTTCTCCGGGAACGCATACCATAAACGGATTCACCGTAAGCTCTCCGTAATTCATTTCGTGATCGCCGTTCCAGTCCGTAAAGCGCGCCGTGATGGAGGTCTTTTTGATCAGGGCCTGACATTTCATCGCGGAGATCTGCATCTGGATCTGAGAGCGCTTCGGCATAACCCCGATCTCCCAGCCCGATCCGTCCGATCCTCCGCTCACCGGATTCAGATACCGGTTCAGGGTGTCGCGGATCTGGTTCTGGACTTCGAAACTGTCGTCCATGTTCATCACCTGAGTCCAGACATTCACGGACACTTCGACGAAGATCGGCTCCACAATATGGAGACGCTGCGGTGCCACCGTGATCTCGCAGGCGGAAAGGAGGTAATGCGTAAGTGCTGCCTCGATTCGATGGAAGGAGAAGGATCCGTCCGCGTAATCTTTCATGAGAAGTACAAAGGTGAGCTCCGCAGGGTCTTCCCTGCCGTCCGTCGTAAGCCCCGTAACGCCGCCGACCTTGTCGATCACGCCGGAGTACCTTAAGATCGCCCGTTTGAAATCGCCCATGCTCACAAGTCTTCCGCGGGAGTGGATCCTGTCTGCCCCGCGAAGGAGAGCCTGCTGGACGGTCTCCATGTTGCTTCCGCCGAAGGCTCGTACCGGATTGCTCACGGTGTCGAGGAAAAGGAAATCATCCTCCAGCGTATTCAGGGTATCTGCCGGGATATTACCGTCCTCACCGGCGCAGGTTCTCAGCCTTACCCGGAATGCCACATCATCCGTCACCCTCGGGATCTTTACGTGGATCCCGTCGCCGAAGAGGATCTCGCCGGTCAGACGGTCGATCCTGTAGACGCGTTTGTCCTGCCAGGAGATCTCACGATCCGTTCCGTCTTCCGGAAGCTCGAACTGTTCCGTTTCGTGCCAGCGGACATAGCAGGCGGATATGTTTCCGATGAGGTCATAGTCCGTCCTTACGTCTTCGGGATGTTCCCGGAGAAGGACTCTCATTTCCTCTCCGCTCAGTTCCTCTCTCTCGTTCACCCAGACCTCCGCGTCGAGGATATTCGTCGCCCCGAGGAAAAAGTGCATGTTCGGCTGTGCTTCATCGAGATAGAAGTCCTCTTCCTCTCCCGTGACCGTATTGGTGACCGTCATCGCATTTACGCGGAAATCCTCGATAAAGGGGAGATAGCGGACACGTTCTTCAGGTCTTTCGGTCCGGTCGCGCACGATCCGGATCCAGTAGCGGCGCTTTCCTTCGATGGTCACGGCATGGAAGTCCGCAGGCGGAACGAAAAGCAGGATGCCGGAGCGGGAAAAATCCTCCGTTCCGTCCACCGCCTTGAACTGGCGGAATCCGCGTCTCGAACTGTACTCGAAACGGCACTTTACCCCGATCCTCCCGGTCTTTCCGCCCACGCGGAAAAGGATCCCGACGGGGCCTCCCTCGATCTTCCGGTCAAAGCCGAGGTAGAGCGCATCCTCCGTATAGGGAAGCGGGGAAAAAACGGGATAGGGTTCATCGCCCCTGCTCTTTGAAGTAAGATCTTCGAAAGCCGTGCCCGTAAGGGCTCTTAAATGCGAAGGCCTTACCTCTCCGCCGCGGTAGGTATAGGAGACCTTCAGTCCGGTGATCACGGGATAATGATGGATCGCGGGACGAAGGTAGCAGTTGTCCGATTTCAGGAGCCGGAGCCTTAAAAGATGTCCCTGATACGCTCCGTTTTCGCTCTCTGCCCAGTCGTCGGGACAGCGGAAGGAGATGCTGTACTGTCCCGGCGTTTCCCCGGAAAAAAGCCCCCCGATCTCGGTCTCCGTATTAAGGCGCTTCCACCCGATTCCGTTGAAATACTCGAGGGATATCTCGTCCACGTACGCGTCGGTCACCACCTGCTCCCTTACAGCACGCGCTTTTCTCTTGATGATCTTAAGCTCGCTTTCTTCCTTTTCCCTGCTGACCTCCATGGCGTGCTCCCCAAAGGTCAGATGGAAGTCCAGCGTGACCCGGGCGCCCGGCTTTTCGAAATAGCTGTCCTTGCCGATATAGCATTCTTCGAACAGGGAAAGCGTATCCCCGAAGGGCTCGAACTCCTCCGAATTCATTTCGCCGCCGTCATCCCCCACATAGTCGACAGGCGCCGGATCTCCTGCGGAGGAGAGGCGGATATCCGTGATCGCGGACATTTTGTTCACCGGCTTTACGGCCTCGAGGACCACGAGATCCTGAGGAGTCTCTTCCTCTTCCCAGGAGGTCTTTTTCGATTCTCCCCTGCGGATGAGCAGGAACACCTCCGGATCTTCCGTAACGGAAAACTCCTCATAGGGAACAAGCCCCCCTGCCGAAAGGTAGCTGAACCGGTAATCGCCGCGGGCGATGGCTTCACAAAGTTCCGCGTTTCCGCTGATCCTGATGAAGACCTTTTCACCGCTCACGTCAAATACGGCGGGATGGTACATAAGGAGGGCGTGACGACCGATGCTCTCCCGCTCTCCGAAGAGGACAAAGGGCTTTACGGTACGGAATTCCTCTGTTTCCTCACCGCCCGTTATGACCTCTTCCTCCTCGTTCGTTTCTTCCGCATAAAGCTCCGGAGCATCGAACTTTCCGAGGACGGGAACGATGCAGTCCGCCTCCCGGTCCGTCAGGAAGGCATCCGTGATGTCGGAAACCGTAACATAAAGATTGCGGTCCGTCTCAAATGCCGGAAACTGGTCCGTATCGGAATCCTCACCGCCTTCACCGGTCAGGATCCTTGTCCCTTTCGGGACCTCGACTCCGGCGGGAACGCTGTCCACCGGCTTAAAGCAGACGATGCTCCCGGCGGGAACCGCGCTCTTTAAGGTCAGATCGAGGAGATTCACAAACTCGGCGTGATAGATGTCAAGAACGTTATTGACCGCGCGGATATTCTCCTGCATGGAGGTGGCATAGATCCTGGCAATGGTCGAGCCGATGTCGGGATCCTGGGTCGAAAAGTGCCACTCCGGCGTATAGGATACGGCGGTCTCCTCGATGGTACGCTCTATGTCCTCAGCGGTCCGCTGATCAATCCGATACTTCAATGACTTCTGGTTCATAATACTCCGCCTCTTCTTCTTCGGGCTCTTCGGCCGCGTTCAGATAAAAAGGAAATACGAGGTTGTCTCTTACGTTCGTCGCCCGGATCGTGTAATCCACGGAGACAAGGAGCACGCCCTGGCGCTCCCGCTGTTCGGTGCTCACGGTGACCTCGGCGATCCTGGGCTCCTGCCGGAGCAGAATGTCCGAAAGGGTCCTCGCGAACATGGAAAGTGACGTATGTGTCATATCCATAAAGGTCCAGCTCATCAGGTCGCTCCCGAATTCCGGGCGGGCAAAGCGCTCCGTCCGCTGGGTCATCAGGATCATATAAACGGATTCCCTGACACTGTCCGCGTCGGAGACCGTCATGATCCGCCCCGTAGCCGGGTCCACCTGTGGAGGGAACTTCATTCCCGTTCCGAGAAAACTGCCAGCCATATCGTCCTCCCTATCCTAACTTGATCGGCATACCGGATACAGTGACCGGGCCGCTGGATTCCACCTTTGTCATGGAATTGCCCTTGATCGTCGTGCTGGCGCCGCCCATTTCCGCGCGCCCGTTGGCCTGGATCTTGATCGAATCATTGGCCTTGATGTTGATCTTCGTCGCGGAAAGCTCCACGGTGCCGTTGGAGCCGTTCATCGTCAGCTTGATATTCTCCCCGACCTTCAGCGTCAGCTTCTTTTCGGTCTTGATATCGATGTTTCCGTTCCCGTCCTTGGTCGTGATATTGATCTTGTTCTTGCCGTCCTTATCCGAGATCAGGATATAATCCTTTTCATTGTCAAGCTCGACTTTATGCTCATCCCCCGAGGTGACGATCCGGATCCTGTCCTTGCCTCCGCCCTGATCGTCCGGATTGTCCTCAAAGTAGATCGTGTTCCCGTGCGTTGTAACGATCCTTTTTACCTTGTTCTTTTCGTCCACGGACTTTTTCAGAAACTGATCGTTCATCTTCGGGATGCAGCCGATGATATAGGGTCTCTCGATATTCCCCTGCTCGAAGGCGATAAGTACCTCATCCCCCACCTCGGGCAGGAAATAATGGCCCCATTTGGCTCCGCTTGAAGGCATCGCCACCCTTGCCCAGAGCAGTTCGTTCGCCTCCTTGTCACGGGAGATCACCTGTACGCAGACACGCCCGGGCATCTCCTTGTCATAGTTCTTGGACACCGTTCCGACAACGATCCCGTAGATCCGGTTGTCACCGGTATCGGTCTTTTCGATCTGTTTTTTCGTGATCTCGTCCACGATCTCGAAAAAAGCCATAACCTCTTTCCTCCTGAAGGTTAAAGTGTCGCGGCCCGGCCGGACACATGGGTCCTGTAAAAGCTGTTGGCCATCATTTCATGGACAACGCTCTGCACATAAAACTTATTTGAAGCGGCAGTCCCGAGGCCGTCCATTTCGATGAACTTCCCGGGTACGATCTCCGGAAGCCCGATCATGTCAAGCTCCAGAGTTCCGAAGCGGTAACTCATATCCTCCATCAGATACTGGGCACGATAGTCCGCGTCCTTTTTGGAAGCGGCGGAAGGATCGATATAGACCCGGGTCTGATTCGAAACCAGCTGCTTCGCCTTGTTTCCCTTGGAAAGCTTTCCCTTCGATTTCTGGGTGGCTGTCACGTTTTTGCCCTTTCCGGGATCCGTATTGCGGACCTCCACCTTGCCCACGATCCCGGTCACGTCGTATCCGATCTCAAAGGCAAGAAGTCCCGTCTCCGGCGAAAGGACGATATTGGTCTGTGTATCGCTCTTCGCCTTCCGGAAGAGGACCCTGCCGCCTGCCTGGAAGAATTCGTAATTGAATTTCTTTGCGGCCTTCACGATGAACTCGTAATCACTCTCACAGACCATCTCGATGGTCTGGTCGGTGGTGCCTTTGTTCCCCTGCTGCTTATCCGGCGTATCCGCCACGCTGATGTCGTCAAAAACATTGTCCTGACCCTTCAGCTTCTGATAGAAGCCCTGCTCAAGGATCTTCGTGACCGCTTCCGAGTAGCATCCCGCCTTGATCTGCTTCGCGTAGCAGTTGGCCATCATAATGCCCTTCAGATCCATGCAGTGCACCTCGATCCCCGGAACCTCCATGGTACGGAATACGAAATTCACCTGGGAAATGAAGCCGCGAAAAACTTCCCTGGCCTGTGTGCCGTAGCCCATCGCGATGGATACCGGCGAGCCGATGGTAATGTATTTTTTCACATCATTGAAAAGATACTCATGCTTTAAACGGTCATAGCAGTTATAGATCGTAAACTCCGCGATGTTCGACTCGAAGCCGCTGGTCGTCTCCACGCGGATATTGGAAACGGCAAATCCCTTCTTGTCCTTGTCGATGTCCTTTCCGCTCACCATGATGAAGACGAAGGGAACGCTGAAGTTTTCGTAATCGTTTTTTAAATCCTTAAACTTGAACATATAAAAATCATCCCAGATTGATCAGGTTGGTCGCGGACTGGAAGCCCTTGACGGTATCGAGGCTGTCGCCGGAAAAGGCCTTCTTGTATGCCTCCTCCCAGGCCCCGAGAGTATCGGGATCCTGCGTATCATCCATATGGAGGAGCGACAGGTTCATATAGGCGCGGATCGGCTGTCCCTGCATATTGAACATCACATACTGTGCAGCCACGTTATTGAGTATTCCGGAATAATTCATCTCGCCCCAGTGGAACGTGATGATCCTGGTATAGGGGCTTCTCAGCGCAGCGATAAAGCCTTCCACGGTCTGCTGCACGGTGGCCGTCTTTTTTCCGCGGGCAGTATTCACGGTCTTCGCGATGCCGGTTCCTATGTTGGTCGGCGCAAGATTGGTCTTGTCCTCCATAAAGGCATCAAAGGGATCCACCTGATCAAAGATCAGCCGGACCGATACCGTCACGCGGACACTCTGATGGGCAGGCTCCGCCGTCGCGCCGTTCTGTCCGTAAGCGAGGGTAGGCATATATCCCTGACCTCTGGCCCTGACCGAAAGGCTGGACGGGTTGAACTGAACCGTAAAACGCTTTGCGGAAGCACCCTTCAGCCGGTTTTCGAAGCCGGCGATCTTTCCCGCCACATTTCCGAGGCTCTGATTGATCAGCGAACTTGCCGCACCGGTCTTTGAAAGCATCGTATCGGCAAGATTCAGGAAGCCTCCTCCGCCGCCCGCCGGAACAACGGCACCCTCCTTTTTCGGAGCCCGCCCTCTCGCGTCAATGATCTCGATCACCGCTTTCTCGATATTTCCGATATTGGCATTTAAAACATCAGTTACACCCATAACAGATCCTCTCTCCTAGATGGAAAGGTTTAAGAGCGAATTGTTCGTCGCCTTTGAAAAGGCGCTTGCCGCGCCGCTCACGGCGCTCGTTCCGGCATTTCCGAAGGCCGCCGTAAACGCGGTATCCCAGTAGCCGCCCCGTTCCGCGGTTTCCATCAGATGATCCTGCTGGATCGTGATCTCCACCAGGGCGCGGATCGGATCTCCGTATTTATTGAACATCGTGTAATTCGCGTTCACCTGGAAAAGCTCGCCCCGGAAGACCATGTCCGACCAGCAGAAAACCACCAGGCGCGTGATCGGGGAAAAGAGGCAGGCAATGAGCCCTTCCACCTCCGTTCTTACCGAGAACTTCGTGCGCTTGATCCCCGTCACCTTTCCGGCTGCGGAAAGGGCATTCCCCGTGTTCAGGGTGGCGGTATCCAGCATAAAGGCATCCATAAGATCCATATCGTCGAAGATCAGCTGCATGCCGAGAGTTGTGATGGCATCCGACTTGAACTGCTTGATCTGGTTGTTCATGATATTGGAAATACTGCTCTCATCCACCTCTCGAAGACCTGCCGAGGTATCCATATAGATCGTGGAAGGGTTGTACTGTACGCGCAGCGCGGTAAAGCCGCTGGCCATTCCCTTGGCCTTCAGCGTTTCAAAGGAGGCAGTGCCCGCGTTTCCGCCCAGTTTGCTCTTCGTGGTCGCGACAAGCGCCTTCTGAAGTTTGATGGAATCGGTCAGCGCCTTCTGTTCCCCGGCCGTGGTTCCGAGGTTCATGGCAGGAGAATATTTCCGTACAAAGAGTATGGCTTTCGGCAGATTCCCTGTCAGCGAATTTAACGCGTCCTGTCCGATTTTGCTTGTGGGCATGGCTTAGATCCCTCTCCTTGATTTTTCGGTCTTCAGGCGTTTTTCAAGCCTTGAATACACTTCACCCGCGATGGTGTTAAGCTGCTGCCTGACACCCTGCTCCACGAGGCGGGCGATGTCCTCGCTCTCTTCCCGGCTCATGGTTCTTCGCTCCTCCCTTACGATCTCGGGAGCTGCCGTTCTTACCTCCGTGATCCTTGCGGGCTCCTCCGTGACTTTCGTAGTGGTGGTGAGGCCTTTCCGGTATTCCTCCAGAGTCTCAAGAACATCCTCTTCGGTAAGGCGCTCCTCCTGTCTGTGTACAAAAGAGACCTCGGGACTTCCCCCGCTTCTTCGCTGCCGGACCGTGCCGGGAGGCGTCCCGGGAGCAAGATCCCCGGCGAGCCTCAGCATGATCTCCTCCGCTTCCGCCGGAAGCTCCACGAAACGGAGGATGTGCTCCGTATCAAAGATCTCCCTTTCTCTTCCGATCATTTCGACGCTGAGAAATTCCCGGAAACTCCGGTAAAGCCCGCCCGCGGTCTCATCGGAAAGGATGCGGCCCACCGCATCGCTGATCTCTTCCTCCCGGATTTCCGACCGGTAAGAAGGTTCTTCCCTTTCTTCACGGGAGGCCGGTCTTTCGGATGCGGCCGCCGGTCTTTCCTCAACGGATTCCGATTCCACGAAGTTCGTAAGTTCCTGCTCAATGAATTCGGCAGGCGTCGCGGAAGGAGCCGCCTGGGGAGTCCCCTCCTTCCCTTCCTGAAGCTGGCGGAAGATCGCCGCGCTTTCCGGCGGAAGCAGTTCATAGACCCTCTCAAGCAGTTTTTCATCCGAAGTGAGTTCGGAACGGTTCTCCGTTTCCAGAATCTTTCTTATATGATCACGGTCCGCAAGCACCTTGAGGCTTTCCCGGATCGTCCGTTCACGGTCGCTTCCGGACATCCGGACACGCTCGCTCCTCTCGGTAAGGAGAGTCCGGATCCGGTTGTAGAGCGACATATTTTCAACGTTCTGACGGTTGATCCTCTCGAGTTCCTCAAGGACCGTCTCACTGGAATCCGACTGAAGATGCTCGATGGTGGCGGCTGTAAACTCCCGCGTGGTCTCCCCGGGGATCACGGTTTCCCTGCTTCTTTGGATCTCCTCCCCGAAAGTTTCCCTTTCCCTTACCGTTTCACGGTAGGCTTCGCTTTCGTAGGCTTCCCTTAAGGAATCATATTGCGCGTAATAGTAGGCTCCCTCTTCAAAGAGTTCCCGGAGGATCTGAAGTTCCCTTTCCTCCGATTCGTTGAGATAAGTGAGTTCCGTTTCCTCTCTTATCACCGCGCTTCTGTGCTCCCTTGCCTCGATCAGGATCCTGGAGAGCGCGTTATCCGCCGTCTGGTAATAGCTGTTCCGAAGATCCATCCACTTGGGAGTACCGGCTTCATCCCGGATGGAGAGCGCATGCTCAAAACTCCTTAAGACTTCAAGAAAGACCGCCGATGTGAGCTGCTCCCGGATCGTCTTTTCCGAAACGGTCTCTTCCTCCCTTGTGGCCTCCTCATACCGGTTCTCCGACCGGTAGATCAGAGTTTCCGGCTGTCCCGCCGCGATGTTCCGGAATCTGGAAAGCAGGATCTGCCTTGCCAGATAGCTCTGTTCCGAAATGCGGATCTCGCTGCTCCCGGGACCGTAAGAGGTAACGCTCCGGTTCATATTGTTTACGATCTGATAGACGGCACCGGTCTTTAAGCGCTCCATAATCTCCATATAGAGCCGGTTCGTATAATGCTCCCTCTCACCGCCTTCCGGCACGGGCACTTCTTCTCTTTCCTCAATGCTGTTCAGATATTCCAGCATTTCATGAAGTTCATCCACATGGGTGAGATAAAGCTCCGTGAGTTCACGGCTGTTATCCGTTTCCGAAAGAAGCTGCCTTACCTCGTTCATGAAGCGCCGGTCGTCCCGGATCCCCAGTTTATGAAGGGTATCCGTAATGAAGACCCGGTCCTGATAGGTCAGGGAATAGCTGTTTGAGAGCAGGATCCGGTTCACCACATTGGTGATGATGGTCTGCTGCTCTTCCCGGAACGCATAGATGTCGGTCCGGTTCCGGATATCCGTATCCCCGGAGGGCGCGATCAGGATCTCGGGCGGGGTATGCAGAAGATGCGTCAGCGTCTGGTCGGTGACACCCGAGCCCATAAGCGCATAGGTGCCCATCAGCCGTTCCGCGAACCCGCCGCCGTCCCCGACATGAAAATCCGTGCTGTGAAGTTCGATGGGAGCCTTTATGGTAAGCAAAAACTTCTACCTTCCTACTTCAGGTATTCCGCAAGCAACGCGCGCTTGGTAGTGGGCTTTGCCCCCTTACCCGCACCGCCCCAGAGTACCTGGTCCGGACGGCTTGCGTCATTTACCGGCGTCTTCGCGAAACGTTTTTCACCGGTCTTAAAGTCAAAGAGGCCGACATTCATCTTGTCGAACATTTCTCCCGTGGCTCCGCTTCCGGGAATCTTGTTCGCGCGAAGCGGTACCGGAGGCTTCTGCCCCTTGGCCGCGCCGCTCCAGCGTACTTTCTCAAGCGGCTTCGGTGCTTCCTTGGCTGCATCCGACGGCATGATCTGTCTTGCCCGGAGAGGTACCGGAGGAGTCTGTCCCTTCGGTGCGCCGCTCCAGCGAACCTTCTCAAGCGGCTTTGCGGCTTCCTTGGCCGCATCCGACGGCATGATCTGCCTTGCTCTCAGGACCCTGGGCGGCTTATCCGTCTTTCCTGCTCCGCTCCAGCGTACCTTCTCAAGCGGCTTTGCGGCCCCCTTGGCTGCATCCGACGGCATGATCTGCCTTGCTCTTAAGATCTTCGGCGGCTTATCCGTCTTTCCTGCTCCGCTCCAGCGTACCTTCTCAAGCGGTTTTGCGGCCTCCTTGGCTGCATCCGACGGCATGATCTGCCTTGCTCTTAAGATCTTCGGCGGCTTATCCGTCTTTACCGCGCCGCTCCAGCGTACCTTCTCAAGCGGTACCGGTGTCTCCTTTACCGCGTCGGAGGACATGATCTGCCTTGCTCTTAAGATCTTCGGCGGCTTATCCGTTTTTGCGGCACCGCTCCAGCGTACCTTTTCAAGCGGCTTCGGCGTCTCCTTTACCGCGTCGGAGGACATGATCTGCCTTGCTCTTAAGATCTTCGGCGGCTTGTCCGTCTTCGCGGCACCGCTCCAGCGTACCTTCGCAAGCGGCTTCGGCGTCTCCTTTACCGCGTCGGAGGACATGATCTGCCTTGCGCGGAGAACTTTTGGCTTTTCGCCCTTCTTTACGCCCGGCCAGCGCACCTTTGGAAGCAGGGTATATTTCTGGGCCGCGACTGCGTCCTTGCCCAATACCAGCGGAAGACTGTAAGCGCGAAGCGTCTTCGGCGTGTCTCCCTTCTTCGCGACACCGGCCCAGAGGAATTTCTTCGGACGCTGCGCGTCGTTCACCGGCGTCTTCGCGTGCCGGTTCTCGCTGCTTGCCTTCGTCTTTACGTTCTTGGCGGACTTATCATCCACGAAAAGCTTGAACTTGTTGATATCTCCATCGAACAGCCCGTCCGGAACGGTTATCCGGACCATCTCACGATAGCCGATGGTGGTGGTCTCGGTAAGCAGCCCGCTCTGTTCCGCGTTCAGTTCGCCGTATTCCTTGCTCATTACCGTACAGCCGGTAAAGGTATAGACGCGAAACGGGGTAAAGTTCTCGTTCATCTGCATCCGCCATACCATAAGCACGATGGGAAGGATGAGATCCGTTCCCGGCCCCAGAGGATCGATATAATCCACACCCACGTAGCGCTCCACCTGGAACGTAAAGGGCTGGGAGATCGGCTTTCTCCTCATGTGCACATAATCGTTCAGACCGCCTTCCTGAATGTATTCGAATTCGTTCTGTTTCGTAAAGCTGTGCACCCGCCGGCAGGGCAGATCAAAGATCCCCTCCACCCGCAGCATGAAATTGAAATTCGGGCTTACGCCCCGTCCCTGGTTATAGACCAGGATATTTGTCTCAAGACCGGCCATATGAATGCTCCGTTATGTCATATCAGGCGCGAGTTGTCGCCTTCATGTCAAAGATACTCTTTTCCTTTTTGTCCTTCGAGGGATTCAGCTTCTCGTTGATCTCGGAGATCTCCCTGCACCAGCGTCTCCGGCTCCTGTGGTCGATGGCGAGTACCTCATCCTGTCCCCAGTGGAAATAGTAGGAAATGAAAGCCATCTCCCGGTACATTTCCTCCTCCGGATAAAGCTTCAGCCCTCTTAAGTAAAATTTAGCGGTACCTCAAACTGCGTCCCGCAGTCGGGGCAGACCACCGTCATCACCGGAGGCTCGATATCATTGATCCTCTGGTACATATCCTGCAGGAAAGCCAGATCCGCGGTGAAGAGCTTTTCCACGAGGGTAGCCGTGATGGCATCCACGCCCTCCAGCTCCGTGATCACCCGGGACAATACCACGATGGTCAGATAAGACGGATTCGAGAGCACGCGGGGGTCATGCGTCGCGGAGATCTCGTCTCCCGCCGTCGCAAGCCGCATCTTGCCGCGCCTGTGAAGTTCTCCCGCACCATCCAGATATCCTTTCGGCAAAGTGAATTCAAATTCGGTTTCCATCCTTCTTCCTCCGTTGTTTTTCCGTTAATGCTGTCAAGCGCACCTTTAGGCACACGACCGGAGGGTCGTGTGCCCGGGCTGCCCTTGAGAGGCGTTTAGTTCGGGATTACCAGCTCTTCGTAAGCGATCTCAACAGATTCGATCGCCACATCGGACGTCTTCGCATCCAGATCGGGTGCGTTGTACTTGGTAACCCATGCGTTGGTCAGTGTCCACTGCCTTGTTCCTACGGGCGACTCCACAACGGCCGTCGGTGCGCCGGAGTTAATGTCGATCAGCTCGATCGTAACATCATTTCTCGGCATCTGGCCGCGGATCTCGGATACACACTCCTGGATCCAGGTCTTGAACGCGCTGTCAAGGATGTAACCCATACGAAGCGTAACGTTTCCGTGCTTCACAAGTCCGGGGATCTTGACCGGTGCCAGGGAACCGGAGTTACCCTGTCTGAATTCGATCACGTCCACGGATGATTCCACACCGGACACCTCGCTGAAAGCTGCCGTTCCCGCCACGGAAGCAACCGTGACGAGGAAATTCATTTTTGTAAGCGGGTAGGCTGAACCTCTCCCATTTTCATAAGCTGTAGCTGCTGCCATATACTAACCTCCTGTACTCAGACTGATCTTACTCCTCACCGCCTTCGGAACCGCCGGCCTCTGCCGTGTGCTGTGTTACACGGAAGATTACGAATTCGGCAGGTCTCGAAGGAGCGATACCGATGTTACAGATGAGTCTGCCGTTCATGATGTCATCCTTCGACATCGTGCTCGGCCCGATCTCCACAAAGTAGCTCTCCGCCGCGGAAGCTCCCGCGAGCATTCCGTTTCTCCACAGTCCGTCAAGGAATGAGGATACGGTGAGCGCCACACGCTGCCAGAGGGTAGCGTCGTTGGGTTCGAATACGACCCAGTTTGTGTTCGCCTTGATGCTCTCTTCAACAAAGATAAACAGTCTGCGTACATTGACGTATTTGAACGAGGAGTTGCTCGAAGCCGTCCTCGCACCCCAGACACGGATGCCCTGTCCGGGAATGGCACGGATCAGATTGATCCCTTCGGGATTCAGAATATCCTGCTCCGCTTTGGTGTAGTTCACCGAAAGACCGGTACACTGAACGATCTCGTTCGCAGGCGCCTTATGAACGCCGCGGGCGATGTCCGTTCTCGAATAGACACCCATGATCGCGCCTGAAGGCGGGATAAAGGAAGCCTTGTTCGCCGCACGGTCAAATACCTGTACCCAGGGATGATACATTGCCGCGTAGGTGGAATCCACCATGCTGCGGTAATCGATCAGATCCTTGGTCTTATAGAGATCCTTGGGCATATCAAGAACCGCGAAACGGCTGTGAAGGTTCTCGCAGTGAGCGATCAGGGAAACCATAACCTCCGGGATCGTAACGCCGGGAACCGCGATCATGCTCACGTTGGTATTCTCAACAAAAGCCTGAATACCGGTACGCTTGCCGGGGCCGTCGTCAACACCGATGAAGGTGCCTGCGTTCACTTTGTCCACGTTGCCGTCCGTACCGCCTTCAAGAAGGAAGGAGCCCGCCTCGCCGTCATTATCAAGGATCTCGGCAACGGGATCCGCCGCCTCGTCGGGCTGCGTTACTTCGATGTCAACGAGTTCGCTCTGAGCCATCTTCGCGCCGATATAGCGGGGAGAAGCGGTATTCAGCGACAGATCCGTATAGTTCTCGATCTGATCCGCATAACGAACCGTTACATCAAAGCTTACCATGTAGAGAACCGACTTCGGCACCAGGGCCTTGTCGATCGCCTTGTCGGGAAGTTCGCTGTCGAAGGTTACGATACCGTCCATAACCGATACGATATTGAAGAACTGTCCGTCAAACTCCATGGTGTCGCCCTCGCGGAACCCGTCCGCGTTCTTGGCTTTGTAACCGTTTTCCTTCTTTTCAAGGATCTGCATTTTCCGGTTTCTGGCACCGGATACCTGCACCTGTACACGGTTGCCCCATTTACCGGGGTTCTTCGCCGTAACCTTCAGGATGCCGCTTTCCGCGGAAGCGCATTTCGCGTCAGCGGGTACGACACGGGTTACATAGCATCTGGTTCCGCCGTTCACAAAGAACTGCTCAACGCTGGATGCCAGATAACGATACTCACCGTATACGAATTCGGACAGATAACCGCCGAACTGCTGGGTGAAACTCTTATAACTTGTAACTAAAGAGGGCGCTCCCGCTACGGGGCCTTTTTCGGCAAGACCGACGAAGCCGGCCGTACTTGTGCCAACGCCTTCTATACTGCGCGGAGAATTGTCATATTCCTCCACATAAACACCGGGTGAAAAATACTCAGCCATCCGTTTCCTCCTTCAATGATTCTTCATATTGTGCTTTCGTGTCCGTCAGGTCGCCATCACCTTGAACTGTCCCGGCACTGTGATCGAGATCGAGCCCGCGTAAGCGCACATCATTTTGCAGTCATTGGTAAGACACGGTTTCCCCGCGATCAGTACCTTTGGCTTGGTAGGGATCCAGGTACCCGCGGGTACCGGTGTACAGGGCTGGGGGGTAAGTACCCCGAGTGCCGCCGCCGTGGCGGAGGCCACTGCCGGATTGGCAAGTGACATGCACATCCCGAAGGGGCCGATATTGGACATTCCCATGCTGTCCTGGATCGTGGCCGCGGGTTTTCCCCCTGCCATTACCTTCTGCTGGGAAGTAACCTTGATCGGCGCGGGCGCCTGCCCCATTGTACACATGGCCATACCGGTCACTGTAACGAGTTCGCTCATTGAAAATCACTCCTTCGCCAGGTCAAATGTTTCCGGGTCATGAAAATCCACCTGTCTGAAGCGGACTTCGCCTTTTACCACGTAGCGTACCAGGTACACCAGGGTTTTCGAATCGTCCCTTACTCTCAGCAGATAATTTCCTGCCCCGTCTGTCTGACCAAACACAATTCTTCCGATCGGCGCGTTGACCGTATAGGGATCCGTAAGCGGCTCCTTAAGGATAAGGTGCTGCGCTACGTCCGTTCCGGACACAACAAATTTTTCGTAACTTTTCATGTCAGCCTTCAGGAGACCGTAGTGGCCGTCATTCATGTCCAGCATCCGCCCCGTCTGTTTGATGACGGTCATTTTACGGGTCTTTTCCGTAAAATCGCTGATGCGGCATAACGGACGGTTCAGATCGATCGCCTCAATGGCTTCCAAAAAAGGAAGGTTTCCGAAAATGCCGATGACTGTCTCCCCTTTTGCATTCTTCTCTGACGGTATCAGGAAGATGTCGCAGGTTGGGATCCTGTCGTCCAGTTCCTCAAAACGAACCTCGACGCTTGCTTCTTCGAAGCCGTAAACACGCACGCTTAAGGAAAAGTCAGTACGTTCTATGTTGATAAACACGAAGCTGCCGTTTCCGCGCGGTGCCGGACGCGCCATCTGTCCGTTTACGAAAAACCGGACATTGCTTTCTTCGACCGCAGCTCCCGTAGTCGTGTCTATCAGCCGGATCAGTAATCCGAGCTTTGCACGTATCACAGAAGCCTCCATTTTTACTCTTCTTCCCTCCTTTCCGAATTAAGCTGCAGCGAAAAGCTCGCATCCACAACGCGCGGGGTGTCGATAACTTCCGCGCTTGAAAGAAAGACGGGAGCCGCCCTGTAGAACAGGCTGACCTGATAGGGCTTGTTGATCGCCTGCCATACCCGTACTTTTTCCTCCAGACTTATCTTCGCCTGAGACAGTATGATCGGAGGTTCTTCCACGGTGAGCCACGACTGCAGCGTGACCGGATTGACCGCGCTGTTGTCATTGACGATCTGCGCGACCTTTCCGATGATCTTCTGTATATCGGGGTCTTTCAATCCCATCTGGGATCCCCCGTTGATAAAGACCATATAATAGAGCGCATATGGTCTGGGCGGTCTCTGGATCTGTACCCTGCCGTGAGTAATGTAATTCGGCTGGGTCACTTCCACATCCTCCCGGATGTCATAGAGATAAAGTCCGACAATATAGTCCACATCCTGGGAAGCAGGTGAGGAGATCTCGATATTGTTCGGTGACGGGATCGGCTCCGGGCACATCTTTTCCCGGAGGGTCCGTACGATATAAGCACTCACATCGGCTATAATGGGATAATCAGCCATATTCTCGTGAACTCCTTTCCCTTATCATTCCGTAAACTTCCGGTAAAGCTCTTCCGCGTCCGTATTTACGCTTTCGGTGACGCATACCGCATTTCCGGTGTTTTCCACATATTCGGCGCTGCAGCCGAAGAAATCCTTCGCGTCCTTATCCGCGATATAGATCGAATCCTGGAAGACCGGCTTTTCGGAAAGCGTCTTCGCCACTCCGCCGTGGGTAGCCTCCTCGCTCCCGAGGGTAAAGGTATAATTCGCTCCGCCGGGGGTCGTAAGGGTTGCCCTGTGCCTGGAAGTGCTGTATATGTACCGGTAGTTCGTATGGGTGCTGATGGTCTGCACGGATACGTATTTCCCGGAGAGGTCTCCTTTATACTTCGTATAGATATAAGGGTTCTTTTGGGCAACCGCCTTTCCCGTGAATTCCACGGCAAGTTCTCCTGCCGGAAGACTTCCCTTTGCCGCAAATCTGGAAAGTGCCGTAATGGTCGCCGCAAGTTTGCCGGCGTCCATGGAGTCGGGATCGCCGAAAAGCTCATTGATGAGGTTCAGAAGGTTGTCCTTCGAAAGCCTGCCTGCCTTGTTCTTATCCTTGTCGGAGCCTGCTCCCGAGCCGTCACCTTTGCCTTCGCCGGAACCGTCGCCTTTGCCGTCATCCTTTCCGTCACCCTTACCGTCATCTTTGCCGGCTCCGTCGCCTTCTCCGTCTCCTTCTCCTTCGCCGTCACCGGATCCGTCATCTTTTCCCTGCGCCGTATCGCTTAAAAGGGATTCCTCCTTGGCCGCATCCTCGGCCGCCTGTGCCACCGCGGCTTTCACGGCGTTCGAAGCATCCGAACCTTCCATCAGATCCTGCAGCTCTTTCAGGGCGTCTACCGCGCCGATGGCGGAAAGGGCATCGATGGAATTCTGGAGGCCGTCATAGTCACCTGCGTTAAGACGGCTTTTCGCATTATCGAGAAGGCGGTCCGCCAGGGCGTCCATGCTGTCACCGAGATCCAGGATCGCGGAAGCCGCATCTCCCAGTCCGTCCGCGTTCGCGCGTTCTTTCGCGAGGCGCTCCTCCTCTTTCGTGATCTGCTCGTCCAGGGCTTCGATCTGTGCCGCGTAATCCTCTGCGAGCGCCATATCGTTATCGTCCTCGGCCGCCTGCTTTTTCGTAAGCAGTTCCTCCCTTAATTCCTTCAGATCGTCAAGGGCACTTGCCATGCTGTCATCCGCATCCTTGACCGCCTGCTCTTCGCTCTTTAACCAGGAGATATATTCATCCACGGACCCGTTCGCTTTCTGCCAGAACGCATCCTTCGGGAGAGATTCCTTTAATTTCCCCGCCAGCGTGAGGCGGTTATTAAGGTCCGCCAACATCGCTTCCGTACCGGTCCGCCGCCGCTTCTGGCTTACGAAGAACTGAAGCTCGCTCCTCTTCGCCTCCAGCTTGTCCATCTGCGTGTTCAGGGCGTTCTTCATAGCCGCTTCGCCGTCCCCGTTGGCCACGGCCGCAAGATACTCTCCTCCGGGCCCTTCCTGCGCTGCAGAAGAATATGCGCCGTCCGCCTTCGGGATGAATTCCGAATCCAGAAGCGCCAGTTCGCCGTCCGCGTCGGAAATGATCCCGCCTTTGATGTTCATCACGTGCTTCAGGTTCATGAGTTCTTCGGAAAGACCTGCCGCTGACGCGTTGTTAATCACGGCCATACTGTATTCATACTCCGCATGCCCGAGAACGGTTTCCGTATCCTGGAGCTTCTTCGTGGTCTGCTCGTTGTAGCTGTCCATACAGCTCTCCAGGCAGTCATTGATCGCGTCTACGATCGAATCGTCACCGGAAAAGCCCTCCGCATTCTCATCATCCTCATCCGATTCATAATCATCTCCGGAATTCGAATAGGAGATCGGAACCTCGCTCCACCAGTTGCCCTCGGATAGCCCCAGCCTCTTAAGGAGTGCTTCGTAGAAAAGCGTCCACTGGCTCTGACTGTAGAAATCATGGGAAACCGCGTTCCGAAGATCCACAAGATACTTCGGCGCATCTTCCGCATTTTCGCTCTTCGCGTCCTTGAAGTTTCCGGCGCTCGTATAATAGCTTCCGTTGGAAAGGTTATAGAGTTCTCCCAGCGCGTTCTCATCCAGCTGGGAAAGCTTTTCGAGCACTATGGAACGCCTCGCGGCATCTACCTTGCTCATAAGTGAATACGCGATATCGGCTTCCTCGTCCATCTCCGCGGATTTCAGGGATTTATAGCAAAGATAGAGCTGATCCAGCTGCTCGTCGTATTTCTTTGTATCCTCATCGGAAAGATCAAGTCCGAAGAAAGTGGTCAGCAGCTGATAATAATATACGCCCGCGCGGATCGTATCCTGATCCTTCGCGTTCCGGTTCTTCAGGAACTGCTCCTCGGAGATCGAGGTCTTCGCGGGATCCAGCGTATACTGCATCATAAGGGACTGAAGTTCCGGAAGCTTTTTCAGATCATAGGGATCCACGAGGTTGAACGGATTTACTTCCTGGTTCTTCACCACATCGATGAGTATCCCGTCTCTTCCCACATAATACTGTACGTAGAGCTGTTCGATCTCGGAATCCGGAACCGGCTGACCGTTCTCCATCAATTCTTTGAAGGAGGTGGAGGATGATACATTCCTCCATTTGTTCCCTGCCATCTCGGACTTGTAATAGATCGTGTTCTGGCCGGAATCGGATCCGCTGCTTACGGCCTTTTCATAGAGTTCGTCCGTGAGGGCATCCTTGTGGATAAGATAGGTGCCTATGAACATCGTGCAGGGAGGGATTCCGCCCTGAAGCTTCTTCTGATAAGCTCCGAGCCGCATGGCCTTGCTCGCTTCAAAGGCAGCGGATACCCGGGTACGCGTAAGCGCCACTCCCGCAATGAGCGCGGCAATGAGCACAAATGCCATTATGAACTTTGTACCGGATTTCAGCTTTTTCATTGCTCTCTCAGTCCGCTTTCTTTTTCAAAACCTTATGATTGACGGTGTCGAACCGTCCTTCATAGAGTTCTCCGCCGCTCCCGTCAAGGAATACCAGTGTCAGATCGTTAAGCCCGTCCTCCATAAGTCCCAGATGATTGAAGGTCTTGTCAACTGGTATGGGCTTGTCCTCGCTGAGGAAGACTCCCGATTCCGTTTTCACCTTATAGGATGCAATGGACTCATCCTCCGTGATCTTCAGTTTCACGCTGACGATGCCGGTTACCTCATTCCGGCTGATCTCATAGAGCCCCAGTTCGTTTGCGTCCGTCTTTACGATCCTGCGGTTCGAAACGATAGGTAAGGGCCCGCTCTGCTCCTGCTGATCGATCACCACATCATCCACGAAGACTCCGTCATTGAGCACCCTGATCTTCACTTCGTTTACACTCTCCGTCGCAAGTGCCAGATGCCGGAGGCGTTTTCCCACTTCCGTCCGTTCGCCGATCTGTTCTCCGTCACACCAGAGCTCGAAATGCGTGACCTCGATCGGAAAATCGTCCGGTATGTAAACATACAGTTCAAAGGCTTCCTGCTGAATGATCTGCTTCAGGTAATACTGTGCGCCGTTGGCGAATTCCTTCTCCACCGAACTGATGCCGGATTCCGCCGTGGACAGGGCCTGGTCGCCGCCGGTAAGGTACATCCCCACCGCGCCCATGGTCGTCTTGTCAAAGGAATAGAGGGTCTGGGCATAGGTCTGCATCGTGGAAAGGAAATCGTTCTGAAGTTCCTCGAAATCCTCCTCCTCGGACTGATATTCCTCAAAACTCAGGCGCCCCAGTTTGTTTCTTAAAAGATCCGCTTCCAGATCCTTCCGGGCCTTGTCGATCTCCCGGATCGACTTCTGATAGGAATTCCGGACCGAGATATAGTTTTCGTAGGCATCGATGACTTCTTCCGTCACCGAGATCTCTGCATCCTTTTTCCCGGCATGAGCGGAACTGTAGTCCAGAACGTTCTGATAAAGCTGCTCCGGATCGTCCTGAATGTATCGCGTACCGTCCTTGCTTCCCTTGAACCAGAGCCTCGGAACCTTGATAAAGAGGATCTTCCGCTTTCCTTCCCAGTAGCTGTCGATCTTCACGATAAAGGCATCGTAATCCTTTTTGAAAGCCGCCGCCTGGGAGCCCTTGAGTTCCTGTCCGCCGAGCACTTGGGTCACATAGCCGGAGATCATATTGATATCCCCGCCGTACTTTTTCCTGAGCATGGAATAATTCGTCTCCAGCTGCGCTCTGGCAGTGGTATCTTCCATGCAGGCCTGATAATAGGTATGGTTCCAGTCAAGGGTATACTGGATCAGCGACGGAAGCTTCGTACGGTCGATATTCGCCTCCACGAAGGGAGTCTCAAACCGGTAACGTGTCGAAATGTCCGTTCCGATCTTGTTGCTCATTTTTCTTAAGTCCGCGTCAAGTCCGCGGGTATCCGCTGCGATCTTCTCCTCGATGCTCTCTTTTTTCTTTACAAGAGCGTCCACATCCTCCTGGGAGGCATCGCCGGTCAGAAGCAGCGCCTTGTTCTTCGCGATCCCAGTGGAAAGCGTCTGGGATCTTTGTTTATTGAATTCAATGGTCCTCTGCTTGGTCACGATATCCACATAGAGGTTATTGATCTCCGCGTAGATCCCGAGCCTTACCTCGATCAGCGCGTTCTGCGCGTCATCAAGCTCCGCCTGCGCCGTTACCGGCTTCATTTCCAGTTCATAGAGTTCCTGCTGGGAGGGCGTCGTCGGGAATTTGAATTTCAAAAGGGGCGACCAGCGGAAGGTGGCCCAGTCCTTCTTCTGCATCTTGACAGCCTTTTTCGCGCTGGCGACAGCCGCCTTTTTCCCCGCGATATCCTGCAGCGCCTGAAAGTACGCGCTGCTCTCTTCAAGGGCGAGTGCCCTTGCCGCCTTCATGGTAAGGAGCTTTTTCCCTGCGTTTTCCGCGGCAAAGGTCTGTATTCCCGGCCCGGATAAAACAGCGCAAAGAAGGAGCGAAAGAGCCACGGAAAGCGCCGTTATGCGGTTGTTCCTCCTTCTTTTTCTCATTCTTCCGGCTCTCCCTCCGCCTTTGTGATGGAATAAAAGACAAAGGCGTCATTTTTCATGTCGGATACGAAGGTGTAGATCAGTCCGTTGCTCTGAAAACTCGTCAGATAAACGCTGTAGGTATCATCATAGGAATAAACCGTGCTCACATCGGAAAAAAGTTCTTCCTTTTCCATTTCGACCGGGCCCGAAAGAGCGGGCTTCGTTTCATTCAGGATGTTCACCGCCACGGCCTCGGGAAGCAGGATCCCGGAATTTCCTTCATAGATCGGATTACCCATCACCTTGCCGATCTCGGAGAGTTTTTGCGAACGGCTCTCACCTAAAGGGAAAGAATCCGAAAGCACGTAAACGGTTTCCACCGTCACGCTGTTATCCAGGGAACCGGCATCCGTAACCCCCGCGTAGAGGGCACCGATATCGGTCATTCCGACGCAGTACATATCTTCATCCTGATAGATCCTTGTGGCACCGCCGTACATATCGCCGGCCTCAGCCGCGGTCTTTCCGATGAAGGAACTCCACACGATCTCGTCGTTGGAGAACTGCCCGTTGTAGATCACACCGCCGTTTGCTCCGCAGAGTTTCCCTTCGCCGTCACGTTTTCCGCGGGTAAAGCCGCCGTCATAGAGGAGGCTTCCGTCCTCCCGGAACAGTTTTCCGTTCCCGTCATAGAGGTTGTCGTGGAAATCTCCGGTATACATTGTCGTCCCCGAAGGATAATAGGCGGTTCCCTTCTCCTCGAAACGGTTCTTCGCAAAATGTCCCGTGTAGACCACCCGGCTGTCCTTATCGTAAAGGGTCCCTTCGCCGTTCACGTAGCCCTTGCTCACCTGACCTTCATAGGCAAGATATCCGCCCTTTCCGAGGATTCTTACCGTATCCGAGGCGAAACGCAGCTGGACGGAATTGTATTTGTAGGTACGGATTCCGCCGCTCCCGGATAATCCGGAAAAAACATGGCGTACCGAGGTGATGTACCAGGCGCTCACCACACCGATGAGGATCAGGGCGGAATAGGCGAGCCGCTTGCTGATCATCCATCCGAAGACCGTGAAATAGTCCTTGGAATGCTTCGGTCTTACGTCGAAGAGGCTCGTAAAGAACGAGCGGATCTTCGTGATGATACGTGCCTGTATGAAATTCCAGCTGGTCCAGAGCCTGATCTTGGAAGTGATCGACGCAAATCTTGATTTAGTGGTCGAGATCAGGATCTGAAGGAGGTTCTGTCCGTTCATCCGTTAAACTGTGCTTTCCTTATCTGCTGCCGATCCTCAGGGCGCCGTCCCGCGCCTCCTCTTCGTCCGCGTCCAGAAGCCGTTCGCTTTCGAAAAGGTACCAGCGTACCACCTCGTCTTCCGGATTCCGCTTCAGGATATCCGAGAAGCGGGTCCTTGCAAGGTAATAATCCTGCCGGTAGAAGCAGTCCATCGCATTGGTAAAATGCTCCATATCCGCCATCTTGGCCTGACGGTCCCTCTGTGAGCAGGCATCCAGCACTTCGTAGAGCCGGAGCTTTCTGCCGCTCTCAAGACGGATAAATCCGATGCAGCGAAGATCCGGAGTGACCTCTTCGCGATCCCGGATCTCCTCCGTGATCACAAGTCCGAGCCTCAGGGTCCTTAGCCACTCCGCGTAGCGCGTAAGTTCCAGGATCTCGCCCGCAAGCAGGAAGGAAAGGCTCTGCTCCTCCGTCCCCGCCACACCGTAGGTATAGGATCCGTAATACAGAAATACCGTGATATCCGGGATCATCCACTTTGCGGAAAGGTTCTCCCTGACAAGGTCGATGCCGAAATTCTGGGTCCTTACCACATCCTCAAGGAAAAGGATCTCCATGATGGACATCTCGCTGTTATTGGAAATAAGGATCCCCTCATTTTCGGAATGCTCCTGAAGGAAACGAATCAGGCCGTTGATATGATCGATCCGCTCATCGGCGCCGGCCGTTTCGTTCCCCGCTACAAGTGCCAGGGTTCCCGTAAGTTTTGCGGCCTCTCCGCCGGAAACCTCCGTAATGGAATCCTTTCCGAGGATCGTTTCGATGTTCTTCGGCGCGAAACGGTAATAGGCTTCATAGATGCGGTATCTGCTGTAGTTGATCTTTTCGATCTTTTTCTGGATCTCCATCAGGCTGTTCCACATGCTGTCAAGATCGCGCCCGGTGACGTTTTCGGCCTTCTGAACGCTGCCGTCCGTCGCTACCTTCGAAAGCGCCTTCTCAAAGCGCCTGAGGTCCGCGGCCTGAAGGTAGATCACGAAGAAAAGGAGCAGGCTCCCGATCACGTAGATGAGAAGGAACTTTCCGAGGGAAGTCACACGCCCCTGCCAGACATCGGCGGTGATCCCCGCCCTGTTGTATACGCCGAAGAGCATCGCGCTGCTTCTTGCGCCGCTTTCGGAAAGGAGGGTCGCCCCGTATTCCTGTCCGCCGATGAGAAGTGTGCCGTCAGCCGTGCTTTCACCTTCCCGGACCGTCTTCCAGAGGTCGCCGGCGGCATTTCCGTAGATCTCGCCCACCTGCTGCCGGTTCCTCCCCCCCGCGCTCATGATCACTTTTCCGTCCGGCACGGAGACGAGGAGGACATCATAGAACACATCGCTGATCCCGGCGCGGCGGACAAAGGCCGAAAGCCTTCCCTGCGCGATCCGGTAGTCGTCGGTTTCGTAATAGGGATCTCCCGCTTCATAGCCTTCCACCGCCCCGTCGATCCCGCCGAGTTCATCCCGGAAAGAAGAAAGGGCATTCTTCGCGTAATCCTCTCTCGCGTTCTGAAGCGCCTTTATGCCTGCCCTGTCGTAACTGAAATAGAAAACGATGAGCATCGCGGTGAAAACAAGTTCCGAAAGGAGTGCCGTATAGACGAGCCTTCTCCTGTTGTAGAAGGCCACAAAGAGCATGATAAGGAACACCAGGATCAGCATCGATCCCGCGAACCAGTATACGGGGATCTTCCCGGAAAGGGTAAGGCACTGTGAAAAAGAGGGATCCGTGAGTTCAAGCGCCCGGATAAGCCTGCTGTCCGGTGAAAACTCTCCTTCCGGAACATCCGCGTCCGTGCGCAGCGCAAGTTCTCCGTTCCGGTAGTTCCCGTCCACGAAGAATCTTCCTTCCCCGCTCTGCATAAGGTAGATGCTGTCAAGCACCACGGGCTCTTCCTCCGCCGGTTCCTCCCCTTCGGACTTCCCGCCGATGAAATCGCCGTTTGCGAGAGCTTCCGTATCCACTTCATCCGAGATGATGCTGTCATACGTCACGGAGTAGACCTCCGCCTTCTCCCCGTCATCCGCGATGGCGGTGATGAAGAAGACGCCGTCCTTAAGCATCAGATCCACGGCCTGTTCGTTGGAATGGAGCATAAGGGGCGCGGAGCTGTCAAGGGGAAGCAGGGCTTTCGTAAAGATCCGGATCCGGTAGCTTCGGTAAAGGTTCCGGTCCTCCTCACGGATCATGTCGGAAACCAGTGCGTAAAGCCTGTCCTCTTCCTTCCAGAGGGAAACGATCCCGCCGCCTTCGGAGGCGGAATACAGGGCTTCGATCCTGCCGTCATCCGCAAGGTCATAGAGCCGGATCCCGGTCTCCCTTCCATCCGAATAGTAAAAGCCGGAATCGTCCATGTTCCGGGCACAGGAACCGTACGCGCTGTAGACGGGCAGTTCCGCGTTCCTTTTCACGGCCAGCGGAAAGAGTACTCCCGAAAGGATCAGATATATTATGCAGATAAGGATTGCCGAACGTTTATACATGGGTTACCTCAAATCAAACAATTGCGTCCTATTTGGTCAATACCTCGGTCCCGATCTTCTTGAAGCTGTTGAAGAACAGTCTCAGCCACGGGATATCCCCAAATGCGATATTCGTGAGGAACATGGCGATCGCGACGATGGCCAGGATCAGACAGATCCAGAACAGGATACCGAAAAAGAAATCGCTTCTTGCCGCAAGAAATCGCAGGAAACGGTGCCAGAGACCCTTTTTCCTTTTCGGGGCGGATGCAAGGCGCACATCCCGGTACAGCTCCGTGAAAAACGAGTAGCTCTGATTCGCCGATTTTTTCTGAAGGAGCAGGTAGCTGTCCGCTTTCTGAGCGGCCTTGCTCTCCAGGAGGGTCATCAGGATCCTCGCGCACTCCACCACGCAGTCCTTCTCGCGGATCTCGGGATTGAGTTCGGAAAGATCGATGGTATAGGTAAGATAAACCGAATCATCCCGGTTCAGGTTGAGAAGTCCCTGGCGAAGGGCCAGGTAAAGGAGCGGCCAGGGAAGTCCGCTCGTCATACAGGTGAGGATCACATTGATGCAGATATCCTCACTCTGCTGAAGCGGCATGGTGTCGCCCATATAGAAAAGATCCAGCGGGCGCTCCTTTCGGTAAGGAAAGATGAAAATATGATCTCCCTCCGCCGAATAGCTGTCGAGCAGAGGATTATCATTCGATTCGAGCGCTTCGTACATCGTAAGAAGGTTTCGAACCATTTCATGGTCCCTTACGCGGAGCACCGTATACATCACGGCTCCGTTTGTCTTAAGATCCTTGCAGATCAGGCAGTCATTGACGGGCGTAATGCGTACGGTACTGACCTCTTCCAGTTTCAGTTTTGAAGATTCAAATATCATTCAAGTCTGCTTCCCGCATCAAGTGCGGCTTCCGTTTTGGACTGTTCCTCGATCTCTTCCATATGCTCGCGCCGCTTGACGATGGCATACGCGTAAGTGCAGATCACCGGCATATCCGTGCAGTAGATATGGATCTCGTATACACCCTCCTTTGCGGGCGCTGTATAGATGCCGTCCGCGCTGATCTCGCCGCTCTTGGGCGCCGTCAGCTCGTAGGTGATGCTGCAGGCCTTCATATTGTGGAACTGCACGCCGAAGTAGTGGCTTTCCTTGGTGCCCATCGTAACGGTAGGCGTCTCCGCGGAAATGCTCTTGTCGTAGTAATCTTCGATGAGTTCCAGATCGTTTCCGGCAGGGAAGCGGATTGCCACCCAGCGGAACGTAAGAACGAGATAATCGATATTGCTGAGGAGTCTTGCGGCCACTACGAAGCTTCCCTTGTCATTTAAGACGCGGACAGCCGTTTCCACATTGACCATATCGGCATTCTGTGTCGAGAAAAGTTCGGGATTTCCGTAGACCGTGCTCTTGGCATTGCCGCCGAGGGAACGGTCGTCCGAAATGTATTCATAACCGATGTCGACATAGACATTGCCCTTCCCGAGGCCGTGCGCGATCTCGCCCGAATAGCGGATATCGCCCTGGCGGGCGTTGCGCCCGAGAGGGATCTCGAGAACACCCGTGGCGATCTCCGGATTCTTCGCGCTCTGAACGGAGGCGGCGCTGTCGTTCGCTGTCCGGACCTGTACTTCCCGGACCGGATTCAGTTCCACGTTCTTTGTGAAATATTCGATGTAATGGGAACGGAGGAGTTCCTGTGCGGGAGCCGCGATATGCTTTCTTCTCGTGCTCTCCCGGATCTCCTCGATGATGTAGGAATTATCCGTCTTGACGATGCTGATGTCCGCGAGGCGGATCGCGTTCTTCTCACCTCCGACGGAGCGCATCTCCAGATTCATGCGGCCGATCTCGTCGTTGACGATCTCCAGAGGGGAGTCCTCGGTCAGACGGATCTTCTGGGTGAAACTCTGGACCGCCGTCACGGCGGCATCATTTTCAAAGGCCACCATGGAACCGCTCTTTAAGATCACGTTCGTCTCGATTCCCGCGGTGTTCTGTACACATACCCAGTATTCGCGGCGGAAGACCTCACCCTTCGAAAGGCGCAGATCCTCGGCGCTGATCTCAAGTTCCTGGGAACCGTCCGGCGCAGAAAAGGCCGGGATCTCCAGGATCCCGCGAAGGGAGCATCTTACATCCTCTTCCGTAAGCTTCTTCACCTCGAGAACGATGCGGACATTGCGTCCCTTGCTCACAACTGCGGGGATCACGATCTTCGCGTGATAGTTCTCACTTTTGAATACCGTTTCGGTAAGCAGGAATTCGGTCTCGAGTTCGTATCCCCTGCGTCCGCCCTTTTTGTCCGTCAGAAAGAATTCATAGGATTCGCTGATCCGGTTGTATTCGTATTCCTTGTCGGATTCCTTGTGGCTTACGGAATAGACGGAATGGATCGGCAGTTCCTTGAAGCGGACACAGAGCGTCGCCTCGTTGGTCTTCAGATCCTGAAAGCCCTCAATGGCCGAAAGCTTCTGTACCGCCGAGCTGTCCACGACGATCTCTCTTCCGGTACCGTCTATGGCGACACCGCTCTCCACAAGGATCGAAAGATCATCCAGGCTGAACACGCCCAGACCGCAGACAATGCCGGCGCCGTACATCAGGCTGTTCATAAAGCGGCTCTTGTTGATGTAATAGTCCTGCTCCGCCTGAAAATCCGCGCTCGTCAGCATCTTGCCCGGATAGTACCTGTTTCGTTCAAAGGGGTATAGCTGATTGTTCATAGTCAGAAGTCCTCCGTCTCTTTTGCCACTTTATCAGATATCGTCACCTCATTGGAGCATTCGGAATGAACTGCCCCTGAGGGGAATGAACTGTTTTATCCTGCCCTGTCCGGAACCGGACATTCATCGCTTTCGCCACTTCGGAGATCGTACCGCGGCTGATGGGGATCTTTCTTCCGTCCGCCATCGTGATCGCCGATTTTCCGAGATCCGTCACATGATCGAGATTGATCATGTAACTGCGGTGGCAGCGAAGGAACCTTCCGTCATGAAGCGCCGCGATCACTTCGCTTAAAAGGGCCCGGATCGTACATACATCCTTCTCGGTATGGATCTCGGTATGATGCACAAAGGCTTCCGCCCAGATAATGCTTCCCGTTTCGATGGGCCTCAGGCTCCCTTCCCTCGTCCGGAAAAGGACCGTCTTGCGGATCTTCAAAAGCCGCGTCAGGGCTTCATCGAGAACATCCTGTGTCACCGGCTTGAGCAGATAATCGTCAGCCCGTACCTTGTAGCCGGCGATGGCATCGGATGCATCCGAAGAAATAAGGATCATCGGGGATGTGTCGCCGATCGCGCGGATCCGCCCCGCAAGATCGAGATCGGTTCCGCGGCCGGGGGAAATATCAAGAAGATACAGATCATATCGCGGTTCGGAACATACCGCGGACATAAAAAGACCGGGATTCGAGAAAAGATCCGCCTTGGCCTCGATCCCTCTGGCATCCAGTATATTTTCCGAAAGGGCGCATATCTCATGTCCTTCACGAGATGCGCCGCAGCAAATCGCTATCCGATACATGTTTCCTGAATATCAGCCTTTCGATACCCGATTCACACTGTTCCATTTTATCGCGAAAAGGGCTTTTTGTAAACTGTCACTGGGTCCGGTTTTTGCCTTTCTGGTCATAGCGCCGGATATCTTTCAGATCCGCGTAGAGCCTTGTGTAATTCTCATATCGGATCGGGCTGATGAGACCCTTTTTTACCGCGCGTCTGACCCCGCAGACAGGCTCACTGATGTGGGAGCAGAGAGCAAAGCGGCATTCCGGCTCATATTTTTCGAATTCCGGATAATAGTCCTTCAATTCATCCTTGTCCGTGTCCTCCAGGGACAGGGAAGTGAATCCCGGGGTATCCATGATGAAGGTGTCCTGCGAAAGGGCGAAAAGCTCCGCATGGCGCGTCGTATGCTTTCCGCGGTCGATCTTGCGGCTTAAGCTCCCGGTCTCCATATTGGCCTCGGGATACAGCGCGTTTATGATCGTCGATTTTCCGACGCCCGAAGGGCCGGCCACAACGGAGGTATGACCTTTCAGGGCTTCCTTAAGAGTTCCGAGCCCCTCTCCTTTTTCTCCGGACAAAAAAAGCACTCTGTGCCCGCAGTTTTCATAGGCATCAAGAAGTGCTTTCATTTCGTCTTCGCCCGAAAGATCCGTCTTGTTAAAACAGATCACGGTGGGAATATCCTGTTTCCGCATCCGGATCAGGAAACGGTCAAGCAGGTTGTAATTCGGATCCGGTCTTACGATGGCAAAGATAATGATCGCCTGATCGATATTCGCGGCCGCCGGCCGGATCAGCATGCTCTTTCGCGGAAGGATCCGGATGATGTTCCCTTCCATATCGTCTCCGGGAAGTGCTTCCACTTCAACTTCGTCCCCCACGAGGGGTTTGATCCCGTCTTTCCGGAAGATCCCTTTCGCCCTGCATTCAAGCAGGCCGAGGGAGGTATAGACATAATAGAATCCCGCGATCCCCTTGACGATCCTTCCCTTCATAGGCGTCAACCGGCAGTAAAGGTCACCGGGCGCCGGATCTCTTTCGTCTCCGTGCCGCCCTCGATCGTCTCCACGGTCCCGTCCTCATTTGTGACCGTCACGTCCTCCGTCGTATTCGTATACTGGAACAGGAGGACACCGGTAGGACTGGTGATCCCCGTGATGCTCTGCTCGGGAAGCGGGAATGAGGAGGTCTGCGTGCTGAGAAGGGTCGTTCCGTCATCGGAAAAGAGCGTTACCGTCACCATGGTACCGGAGCGGTAGTCCGGATCCTCCTCCGGTGTCGGTGCCTGGATCGTATCCGTAAACCTGTAGGTCTGCTGCTCCGGACCGATGCTGATGCGGACATCCACCTTGCTTCCGGGATCCGCGTAGCTTCCGCCCACGGGGCTCTGGGAGAATACCTTGCCCTTATAGGCGGAGTCATCGTAATGCTCCTCGATCACGTTGCCGAGGGCAAGTCCCTTTTCCGTAAGGATCGACATGGCCGTCATCTCATCCTGTCCGGTCACATCCGGTACATTGATCTTATTCTCCTCCGGCCCGAGGCTTATCCAGATCGTCACAGAAGAATCCGCCGGAGCTTTGCTCCCGGCCTCCGGAGACTGTTTAAAGATATTGCCCTTCGCGATAAATTCATCATGGCCTTCCGTCTTGCTCGGAACGAAGCCTTTGTCGACCAGCATCGCCACCGCTTCGGCTTCGGATTTCGAAACCACATCCGGCACCTCGATCCCGGTCTCGTTTGCGCCCATGCTCACCGTGAGCACAACGTTCGTCCCCTCCGGAACCACCTCACCTGCCGCGAGCGAGCAGCGGATCACTTTGCCGAGAGCCACATCCGCGCTCTCCTCATATTCGATCTCCGGCGTGAGTCCCGCTTCCAGCAGGGCCACCTTTACCTTGTCCGCGTCCTTGCCGGCCACATCGATCATCTTCACGAAAGTGGTCTCTTCGATCGCATCATCCTTATCGCTGCCGGAGCCCGGCTTAAAGAGTCCGAGCGCCTTCGCCACAAGAAAGATCACCACAAGTCCGATCAGGACCGCCGCCGCCACCGCAAAGATCGTGGTCAGTTTCTCCATCTTCGGATCCCTGCCCTGTCCGTAGCGGCTGTCATAATCGTCCTCGTAGCTGTCCTCATACCGGTCATCATACCCGGCAGGCCCGTCATCGTATTCGTCTTCGTAATACGGATCATCCGCGGGAGGGTTATCCGGATACTCCTCGCGCTGTTTCCGCATTCTCGCGCTTCTTGCGCTCTCTTTTCTCGCTTCCTCCTCCGTCCGTAAATTGATGGATTCCGTGATGGTGTCCCGTCTGGCCACCGACTTGCGCACTTCCGAAAGATCCTTTTCATCCATGGTCTTCGTGGTGCCCAGTTCATTCTGCCTGTCGATCTGCACGAAATTCTCATCCGGATTCATCAGTGCCTTCTTCAGATCGCGGATCAGCTCCGACATGGACTGATAGCGCCGGTCCGGAGATTTCTGGCAGCATTTGAACACGATCTGTTCGACGGAAACCGGGATCTCGGATACGAAATCACGGGGGGAGGGCATCTCCTGCTGGATATGCTTGATCGCGATGGCGACCGTGGTCTCTCCGTTAAAGGGAACCCTTCCGGTCAGCATCTCAAACAGGGTGATACCGAGAGAATAGATATCGGATTTTTCATCGGAATATCCGCCTCTTGCCTGTTCGGGCGAGGTATAATGCACGGATCCCATCACATTCGATGTGATGGTGTTTGAAGTGGCCGCCTTGGCGATGCCGAAATCCGTCACCTTCACCTTTCCTTCTTTGGAGATCATCACATTCTGGGGTTTGATATCCCTGTGGATGATATGATTGTTATGAGCGGCTTCGATGCCCATCGCGACCTGGATCGCGATGGAGAGCGCCTCCTTGATGGAGAGCCTCGCTTTCTTTTCGATGTATTTCTTAAGCGTGATGCCTTCCACGAGCTCCATTACGATATAATGGATGCCGTCCTCCTGGCCCACGTCATATACGTTCACGATATTGGGATGCATGAGCCCGGCCGCGGCCTGCGCCTCGACCCGGAATTTGGATACGAAATTCGCGTTCTCCGAAAACTCCTGCTTCAGGACCTTGACCGCAACAAAGCGGTTCAGCTTGTGATCCTTCGCCTTATATACATCGGACATCCCGCCGGTCCCGATCTTCTCGATCACTTCATATCGATCAGCAATGACCATTCCTATCTTAACCATAAAATCACCTTATACGTCCGCGTCTATGATCACGACCGCGATATTGTCCCTGCCGCCGTTCTCATTCGCCTTTTCGACCAGTTTTCTCGCCTTTTCGATAATGCCGAGATCCTCACCGAGGATCGCGGCGATCTCATCATCCGTCACCATGTTCGTCAGTCCGTCCGAACATAAAAGAACAAGGTCCCCGGGATCCAGTTCCTCCGTGAAGAAATCCACTTCAACGGAATCCCGGGCACCTACCGCCCGTGTAATGATGTTCTTGTCGGGATGAAGTCTCGCGGCCTCTTTTGTCATGCCGCCCATCCGCACCATCTCTTCCACCAGGGAATGATCTCTGGTGATCTGCCGGAGGGTATGGGAGAAAAGATAAAGCCTGCTGTCCCCCACGTTTGCCACCTGAAGGGTGCGTCCGTGCACGGAACAGCAGACGATGGTCGTCCCCATCCCGTAGAGATCCGCATCTTCCCGTGCTCTTTCCCGGATCAGCTCGTTCGCGTTGCGGATCGCCTTTCCCATAATGCGGAAGGGCTTTTGCTCCACGCTCCCCCTGATCTCCCGGACAACGGATTCCACCGCGTACTTCGAGGCATAATCGCCCGCATTGTGGCCGCCCATTCCGTCCGCGACAATATAAAGATTGTCAAAGCTTCCGACGGGTTCGTCGGACGCAAAGACATAATCCTGATTGATCTTTCTCTTTTTCCCTATATCCGTAAGGAATGCGGAAGTAATCACCTGATCCTCCTTGGGGGTGATCATCCGGAAAAAGTGCCCCGAATGCCTAATATAAAATATCACAAAAGGTGTCTTATTGCAAATCAGCCGGGATGCCGTCGCGGTGCCTCAGCTGCCCGCAGGCCCCGTCGATGTCACTTCCGAGTTCCCGCCTTACCGTAACGTTCACACCTCTTTTTAAAAGTCTGTCCCTAAAGTTTAAGACCGCCGCTCTTTTCGGGCGCTTCATTCCCGCCTCCGTAACGGGATTCACCGGGATGAGATTGACGTGGGCGCCAAGGCTCTTCGCGATGGAGGAAAGCCCCTCCGCATCCTCATCCGTATCATTGTTTCCGGCGATCAGTGCGTATTCGAGGCTCAGTCTTCTCCCCGTCCGGTCGAAATAGTACCTGCAGGCCTCTGTAAGCTCACGGATCGAATAAGACTTCGCTACCGGCATGATGCGCCGCCGTTTTTCGTCCGTCACGGCATGCAGTGAGATCGCGAGGGTGATCTGAAATCTTCTGTCCGCCAGTTCCCGTATCTTCGGAACGATCCCGCAGGTGGATACCGTAATGTTCCTCTGGGAGAGGTTCCGTCCCTTCTCATCCGAGACCAACTCGATAAATCTGACAAGGTTGTCATAATTGTCCAGAGGCTCTCCCGTTCCCATGACGACGATATGGGAAAGCTTCGATCCCGTATCCTTTTCCACGACGGCAATCTCGCCCAGCATTTCCGATGCGGTAAGATTCCTCTTCAGGCCGCCGATCCCGGACGCGCAGAAGGCGCAGCCCATCCGGCAGCCCGCCTGGGAGGATATACAGACGGTATCTCCGTATTCATAGCGCATGCGGACCGCTTCGATCAGATTCCCGTCCTCCAGCTCAAGAAGATATTTCCTGGTGCCGTCGATTTTCGATTCCTGTACTTTCCGGATGACGGGCTCCCTGAGGACACAGTCTTCGGACAGTTTTTCCCTGAGGGGTTTCGGAAGGTTCGTCATCTCATCGAAAGAGATCGCGCCGCGTTTATGAAGCCAGTCAAAGATCTGGGAGGCCCGGTACGAGGGCTCGCCGAGTGTCTTCAGATAATCTGTAAGCTCCGGGATCGTGAGGGATCCAAGATCGTTCATACCGTCTTACTCCTTCCTCGAAAGCCTCGCGATGAAGAATCCGTCCGTGCCGTCGCGGCCGGGAAGCAGTGTCCGCATCCCCTCCGGAAGATACAGCGGATCCGGCCGGAGCACGAATCCGTGACGCTCGATGAGATACTGCGCCTGCTCTTCGTTTTCGGAAGGATTCAGGGTACAGGTGGAATACAGCAGGGTCCCTCCTTTTTTCACATAACAGGCGGACGCATCCAGGATCTTTCTCTGAAGATCGCGAAGCGCCAAAAGATCTTCTTTTTTCGTCTTGCTCCGAAGATCCGACTTTCGCGTGAGCACACCGAGCCCCGAGCAGGGAAGATCCGCAAGGACGACATCCGCCTTTTCCCGCAGGGTCTCATCCGTCACGGTCGCGTCAAAGTCCGCGATCCGGATGCTTCCTCCGTTTCGGTTAAGGGATTCGCAGCGGCTCACCGTGTCTTTCAGCATGGCGATCCTCGCATCCCCGATATCCCTTGCGATCACTTCACCGCCGCAGTCAAAGGCTCCGACGGTCTTTCCTCCGGGTGACGCGCAAAGATCGATCACCAGATCTCCTTTTTTGATTCCCGCGCAGCATACCGCAAACTGGCTCGCGGAATCCTGAACGATATAGAGGCCTTCGGAAAAGCCCGGCAAAGAAGCTGCGCTCACTCCTTTCGGAAGAGCATAGGCCCGGGGAAGCAGCGACAGTATTCCCGCATGTGTGCCGCCGGGTTCATCCTTTGCGGTTTCCATCGGGATGAGGCCTTCCCTTACCGGAACGGCGGGGTCTTCTCCCCGGTATCTTACGAACACCGGATGCTCTTTCCGGATATCATCAAGAACGGCCGCGGCATTTTCCGCGCCGTAATGCTTCGAAAGATGGTCGATGATCCAGGAGGGAACGGGTGAGCGGGAGCTCATCTCGAAAGAAAGGGCTTCCCGGTCCTTCCCGATACTCCGGAGAGTTCCGTTCACAAAGCCCGAAAGATTTGAAAAGCCGCGCTTTCGGACGAGTTTCACGGCTTCATTCACGATCGCCGCAGAGGGGACTCTGTCAAAATAAACAAGCTGTGCGGTGCTCATTCGAAGCACGGTCCTTATCAGCGGTTTCTGCTTTTTCACCTTCAGTGAGGCATAACGGTCGATCACCTCATCCACAAGGAGCAGTTCTTCCACCGTCACTTCCGTTACGCGCTTTATGAAAGCCTTGCTCCTTGAAGGAAGATAATCGTACTTGTCAAGGACGGCCTTTTCCGTCAGGTGGGAATAGGCGCCTTTCTCAAGGATCTCGGTCAGGATGTCCAGAATGATCTCGCGTTCGTTCATCGATCCGTACCGAGGACGATGCCCGGAGCGAGTTCGAAGCCGAGAAGAAAATCATGAACGCTCATGCGTTTTTTCCCTTCGAGCTGAACCTCGAGGACCATCAGAGCACCTTCTCCCGTAAGCACCGTAAATTCGTTTTTCGTTACCGAAAGAACACAGCCCGGACGCTCTTCCTTCACGGACAGGCCGGAACCGGAAACATTTTCCGACACATCTGTCATATTTGCTTCGCGGCTCTTCCAGATCTTCAGGGTCTTTCCCCGGATCGTCGTATACGCCGAAGGCCAGGGGTTGAGCCCCCGCACGCTCCGTTCGATTAAAGAAGCCTTTCTTCCCCAGTCGATCCGTCCCATTTCCTTTTCGATCTTTCCCACATGGGTCGCCTCGGCCTCTTCCTGGGCCTGCCCCTTAAGGCTCCCGTTTTCGATCCCGGGCAGTGCCTCAAGAAGCGCATCGGCGCCCAGCTTCGTCAGTTTGTCAAAGAGGCTTCCTCCCGTCTCCTCCTTTTCGATCCGGATCTCTTTCCGGTAAAGGATATCCCCGGTATCCACTCCTTCATCCATCCGCATAATGGTGATACCCGTCTTTTCCTCTCCGTTCAGGATCGCCCACTGGATCGGAGAAGCGCCCCGGTATTTCGGAAGCAGGGAGGCATGGATGTTCACGCAGCCAAGGCGCGGCATTTCAAGGATCTCCCTTGAGAGGATCTGTCCGAAGGCAGCCACCACAAAAAGATCGGCTTCATACTCCCGGAGTTTTGAAACCGCTTCCTCCATCCGGATCTTCACCGGCTGAAACACAGGGATCCCGTATTTCAGAGCACATTCCTTCACAGGGCTCATGGAAAGTGCCTTGCCCCTTCCCTTTTCCCTGTCCGGCTGCGTGACCGCAAGCACCACTTCATATCCCGCTTCGACAAGTGCCTCAAGCGGTGATGCCGCAAAATCCGGCGTTCCCATAAAAACGATCTTCATAGGTGATCCGTCTCCTAATCTTCCTTTTTTTTCTCAGCCTCTTCCTGCACTTCGGAGGCCTCACGAAGCTCGCCTTCCACCTGTTCCACATAGAGATGGCCTTCGAGATGGTCATACTCATGGAGGATCGCCCTTGCCATGATCTCTTCCCCCTCCAGGGTAAACTCCTCCATGTTTTCATCAAGGGCACGTACCTTCACGTAGTTCGGGCGTTTCACCATACCGGTCTTTCCCGGTACGGACAGGCACCCTTCCCAGCCCTCCTGTTCGCCGGAGGTCTCAAGGATCTCGGGATTTACGAACACAAAGGGATCTTCCCCCGTCACGTCAATGACGAAGATTCTCTTCAGGATCCCGACCTGGGGAGCGGCAAGCCCCACTCCGTCCGCGTCATACATGGTCTCAAGCATATCATCAATGAGTTCCCTTGTACGATCGGTCATCTCCTTTACTTCCTTGCAGGGTTTCGTAAGGACCGGATCCCCCATGGTTCGAATGTTTCTGAGTGCCATAATGTCTTCCCTTCTTTCCGAAATCAGTTTTTATAATACCGTAAAGCTTACGGTCTCCGTCTCCACCGGTGCGGTGAAAAGATAATCCTCAAGCGCCTGTCTGGTATCAAGAAGCGCGTCTTTCTCAGCGCATTTAAGATACAGATGATAGCGGTAGCGGTCGTTGATCTTCGGGATCGGAGCCGGGGCCGGGCCGATGGCCGAAACCGGAAAAGCACAGCGTTTCTTCAGTGCCACGGCAAGTCCCAGCGCGCGCTTTTCCACTGCCGAGGTAATGAGGATCTCCAGCATGTTCCCCTCCGGCGGATAGCCGCAAAGCCCCCTGCAGGCCATCTCCTCCCGGTAGAACGCTTCATAGTCCTGAGTGGCGGAAAGCACGATGCTGTAATGCTCCGGCCGGTAGGTCTGGATCAGCGCCTCTCCGGGAATCGATCCCCGCCCGGCCCTTCCGCAGGCCTGGGTAAGGAGCTGGAAGGTCCTCTCGCCGGTCCTGAAGTCGGACTCGTTCAAAGAAAGGTCCGCGGCAATGATCCCTACCAGGGTGACCTTCGGAAAATCATGCCCCTTCACGATCATCTGGGTCCCGATGAGCACATCCGCCTCGCCCCGTGAAAAGGCCCCGAGTATCTCCTCATAGCTGTCCTTCTTCCGGGTGGTGTCCGCATCCATCCGGAGGACCTTGGCCTTCGGAAAGATCCTTTTCACCTCATCCTCGACCTGCTGGGTTCCCGCCCGGAATCCGGAAATATACTTCGAACCGCAATGGGGACAGCGGTCGATATCCGCGGTCTCGTAACCGCAGTAATGGCACATGAGTTTTCCGCCTCTGTGCCTTACCAGCGACACTTCGCAATGGGGACATTTCACCGCCTCGCCGCAGGCCCGGCAGCTGATGAAGGAAACATACCCTCTCCGGTTAAGAAAAAGCATGCTCTGCTCTCCCCGGCCGATCCTTTCTTCGAGAGCCTTCCGGAGATCCTCACTGAACATGGACCGGTTGCCGGAAGAAAGTTCCTTTCGCATATCGATGATCCGGACTTCGGGAAGCGTCCCGCCGGTGAGCCGCCTGGTAAGGCGGAACAGCCTGTATTCTCCCGTTACCGCCTTATGATAGGCCTCCAGGGAGGGCGTAGCCGACCCGAGCACCAGAGATGCCCCCTTGATCCTGCAGAGTTCCTCCGCGGTCTCTCTCGTATGATAGCGGGGATTCTGCTCGGAGATGTAGCTGCTCTCATGCTCTTCGTCCATAATGACCATCCCGGGCTTCGGAAAAGGTACGAACAGCGCGGACCTGGGTCCGATGATCACATCGATCTCTCCCCTTTCGGCCCGGAGGCACTGATCATAGCGTTCTCCTTCGGAAAGCCTGGAATGCAGGACCGATACCCGGTCGCCGAATCGTTTGTAAAAGCGCATCAGCGTCTGGTAGGTAAGGGCAATCTCGGGGATCAGCATGATGCACTGCTCCCCCTCCGCAATGACTTCCTCGATAAGCCGGAGATAGACTTCCGTTTTGCCGGAGCCCGTGATACCGTGGATCAGGGACACACCCCGTCCGCCGTCTTTATGCTCCCGGAAATCCCGCAGGATCTCCCTCAGGATCTCCTCCTGCTCATCCGAAAGAACGGGCCTGTCATCGCTTTCTTCGGAAAGACGCACCGGATTCCGAAGCTGCGTTCTCGTCTCGAGCCGGATCACCCCGTCTTCCGCAAGGGACTGTATGGTCTTCGCACTTACGTGAAGCTTTCCGGTCACCAGTTCACAGGGGATCCTCTCTTCCCGGATCAGTTCCCCGAGCAGTCTTTCCTTTGCGCTCTGCTTCTTTCTTCCGCACTCGGCATACAGGGAGCGGATCTTCTCCACGGACAGGAGCCGGACCACGGTCTTTTTCTCCACGGGTCTTACCGTTTTTTTCGCGGGGAGTACCGTTCTTAAAGCCGCGATCATGGTCGAGCCGTAAGTTCTTTTCAGAAAAGCCGCAAGACGGATCGCGTCCGCGGTAACGGGAACCGCGTCCTCTCTTTGCGCCGCGATCTTTTTGATCCTCTCTTCGGGATAGTCCGTTTTTTCGGAAAGTCCGACCACGTAAGCCGTGCGGAGCGTGTTTCCCCGTCCGAAGGGTACATCCACACAGCTTCCGATCCCGATCAAGCCTTCAAGGCGCTCCGGAATGGCATACTGAAAGATCCGGTCCACCTTTTCATGGGAAATGTCTATGATCACATCGGCATACATGGATCAGGCCTCACTTAATATCTCCCGGATGAGCACGCGCTCGTCCATGGGATACTTCACGCCCCTGATCTCCTGATAATCTTCATGTCCTTTCCCCGCAAGTACGATGATGTCTCCGCGCCTCCCGTTCCGGATCGCGTAGCGGATCGCATCCTTGCGGTCAATGATCTCAACGTATTTCCCGTCAGTTTTTTCGATACCGGTCCTGATATCCCCGATGATCGCCCCCGGCTCCTCATCCCGGGGATTGTCCGAAGTGATGATCGTAAGGTCCGCAAGCCGGCCGGAGACTTCGCCCATGGAAAATCTTCTCTCGCGGGAACGGTTTCCGCCGCAGCCGAAAAGACAGATCAGACGGTTCGGTTCATATTCTCTCAGTGTCGTAAGAATGCTCTCAAGGCTCATAGCGTTATGCGCATAATCAATGAGCAGCGTAAAATCATAGGGTGTCGGCACGGTTTCGATCCGCCCCTTGATCGTGGTTTCGTACAGGGCATCCCGTACCGTTTCCTCGGTGATCCCGAAATGAAAGGCCGCCGAAGCCGCGGCAAGAGCGTTGTAGATGCTGAACCGTCCGGGGTTCGGGATCGAAAGATGTACGGAACGTCTGCCGCAAAGATCGAATTCCATCCCGATCCTCCCGGGTTCATGCACCGTCGTTTCCTTCTCTGCATAATAATCCGCATGGGGATTGAAGCCATAGGTCTCGATCTCGCAGGTATGATTCTTTATGATCTTCAGCACATGGGCATCATCCGCATTCACGATCCCGATCCTGCACTGTCGAAACAGCATGGACTTGCATTCGAGGTACTCTTCGAAGGAAGCGTGTTCATTGGGACCGATATGGTCTTCTTCCAGATTGGTAAAGATCCCGATCTCGAAGGGGACCGCTTCGGTACGCTTCAGTTTAAAGCCCTGGGAAGCCGCCTCCATGACCACAACCCGGATCCCGGCATCCGCCATTTTCCGGAAATACCCCTGAAGCACGAAGGAATCCGGAGTCGTATTCGAGGCCGGAATATGCTCGTCCCCGATTATGACCTCGATCGTTCCGATAAGTCCCGTTTTAAAGCCTCCCCTTTCGAGGATCGCCTTCGTAAGATAGGCCGTTGTGGTCTTTCCCTTTGTCCCCGTGATCCCGATGATCCGAAGCTTTTTCGCCGGATATCCGTAATAGGCGGCCGCGATATGCGCCATCGCGTATCTGGCATCCGGGACCCGGATCACCGTGGCTCCCTTCGCTGAAGAAAGGTCGATATCCTTTTCAATGAGGATCGCCGAAGCGCCGTTCTTCACCACCTCCGGAATAAAGGAATGTCCGTCGCTTTTAAATCCGCTTATGCAGATAAAAAAGCTGCCGGGACCGGCCTTCCTGGAATCCGGTGTAACATCCGAGACCGTAATGTCCACGCCGCCTTTTTGCACCGTATAATCAATATCCTTAAGCAGTTCCGAGAGTTTGTACATAGGGCCGCCTTCCTTCCTGAATGCTATGTGAAGTGTACAACAAATCCGCTCTCTTATCAAGTTGCCGGGCATTCCGGGGGCTTCCGGAGACCGGTCATTCCGGGTATTTCCGGCATTTAATCTTTTTTTAAGAAAGAGGACACAATCCGAACACAATCGGGATTTATTATGATCTCAGGATAGTTGATTACTCACTATCTCCCCCTCATAAGAACGGAAAGCACCGGTTAATACCGGTGCTTTCCCTGTTTTATCGGAAGCCGTTCTCAGTACATCGGCACCGAAAGCTCCAGTTTCCGGTAGAATTCATCCGCCTTTGCCACATCGATCACGCCGTTTTCGATGGTCAGGGTGTTGGCCGAGGAGATTGCGACACACTTGCGGCAGATCTCTTCGGGCTTCAGTTTCTCGAGGATCGCCATCGCGAAGGCGGCGACGGCGCAGTCGCCGGAGCCGACGGTATTCACGACCTGAACGTGCGGCGCCTGGACATAGTAAAGGTTCATGCCGTCCTTTGAGCGCTTCGAGGCGCGCGCATAGAGGATGCCCTTGCTGCCCATCGATACGAGGATGTTCGGGATCCCTTGCTGGATGAGCTGGGCCGTCGCCAGCGTCACCGCCTGCATCCCGTGGATCTTCCGGTCCATCAGGATTTCAAGCTCCTTAAGGTTCGGCTTGATCATATAGGGCTTTGCCGCAACGGCCTTTTTCAGCGCGTCTCCCGAGGTGTCCAGCAGAACCTTTTTCTTCATGCTCTTCGCGATCCGGATAAGGTCGGCGTAGATCGTCACGGGCACACCCCTCGGGATCGATCCGGATATCACAACGATCCTGCATCTTGCGATCTCGGCCGCATAGGAGTTCATAAACC
>JAILLW010000003.1 GCA_024692955.1 Lachnospiraceae bacterium
AGTTTATAGGAAATGTTTCCGCAGTCGAGGTTCGGGAAAATGAGCACATTCGCCCGGCCGCCGATCTCGGAACCCGGTGCCTTGATCTTCGCTACCGAGGGAACGATCGCCGCATCCGTCTGAAGTTCGCCGTCGATCGTAAGGTTCGGATACTGCTCTCTCGCGATCCTGGTCGCTTCCACCATCTTGTCCACGAGCGGATGCTTCGCGGAGCCCTTCGTGGAATGGGAAAGCATCGCGATGATCGGTTTCGAGCCGACGAGGAGCTTGAAGCTCTTCGCGGAGGTGTCCGCGATCGCCGCGAGTTCTTCGGGTGTCGGATCCTGATTCAGGCCGCAGTCCGCAAAAATAAAGGTTCCGTTGTCACCGTATTCGTGATTCTGCACGCACATCAGGAAGAAACCGGATACGAGTTTCACGCCGGGCGCGGTCTTCAGGATCTGAAGCGCCGGGCGGAGCGTATCCGCCGTCGCGTGGCAGGCTCCCGCCACCATGCCGTCCGCATCGTTCGCTTTTACCATGATCACTCCGAAGGTCAGCGGATCCGAGAGCAGGGTCTCTCTCGCAAGTTCGAGCGTCATTCCCTTGTTTTTCCGGATCTCATAGAGAAGCTGCGCGTATTCTTCGAATTTCTCGCAGTGCTGCGGATTTACGATCTTCACGCCGGTAAGGTCGATCTCCAGCCAGTTCGCGCCATCGCTGATCTTTTCCGCGTCACCGATCATGATGATGTCCGCGATCTTCTCCTCGAGAATGTGCGATGCCGCGATCAGCGTCCTTTTGTCCGTGGTCTCCGGAAGCACGATCGTCTTCCGGTCCGCCTTTGCTTTTTCCTTGATCACATCAATGTAAGACATAATGATAACCCTCCGTAATACTTCTTTATTCCCAAGGCTTCTTCCGCCTTAAAAACACAGTCCGATTATAATGCTTTTGCCGCTCTGTTTCAATGCGGTCCTACGGCGCTTTAAGGCGCTTCATAGAGCCCGCCCCACCGGTTCTTCACGGACGCGGCGCCGATCTTGAACTTCACTGCCCGTACGCCGCCAAACTCCTCTCCGGTCCCGCGGATCAGGATCACGCCGTTTCCTTTATTCACGTTGTTAAAGTAACCGAGGATCTCGTAGTCACCGCTGCCTTCGCCGGACTTCGGAACGAGAGTGCGTTTGTTCTTTCCGCTTCCGAAGGTGAGCTTCAGTTCCGGCTGCCCGCTCTTTCCGGGCTCGATCGCGAATCCGGTATAATCACACGGCCGGCTCTTGTTCTTCACGTTCGGATTGACGAGCACCGCCGCCTTGGAAATGTCTTTCTGCGCTTTCGCGATGATCCGGTAGGTTCCGGTCACGGAGCCCTTACAGTTCCCCGTGAAGTTTCCGTTCGAATCCTGCTTCGCCGTGATCGTGACTTTCACCCGCTGGCCGCCCGCCGGAGCCTGGCTCCCGTCGGAAGTTTCGTAGATCACCGTATAATCCTTGCCCCTCTTCAGATTCAGGTCACGGTAATTCGTATCCGTAAGGAAGATCTTCGTGTTCTGATACTTCCCTTTCTTTTTATTATAGGCAACATCGGAAAGGGTGAGAAGAACCTGCTCCCCGTCGGAAAGATCCGCCGGCGTGATCGCAAAGTGTTTCACGACACTCGTCTTTGCTCCGGTATCGGTCACGAATTCGTAGTTTCCTTTGCCCTTTATGATCGCTCGCGGCGCTGCGTCTTTTCCTCTCTTCGTCTTATCCGCGACGGCAACGGCCTTGTTGTCCTTCCAGGTAACGGTGTAGTCCTTCCCCTGTTTCAGAGTGCGCAATTCCCAATATTTTTCGTTATTGAAGACCCATGCCCGTACTGTGATGCCGGGTTTGATCGCAGCGTTTGTAAACGGAGCGCCTTCTCCGGCAACATCCATCGTGATCCTGCATTCGCCGTTTTGCGGTGCCCTTCCGAGCCGAGGAAGATCTCCCTCTTCGGAAGGATCGAAAGTCTCGCCGGATGTCCCGACCGCCCAGGAATGTCCCGAGTCATCCGTCAGTTTGATCTTTCCGGTGATCTTATAGGTCTTCACGATCTTTCCGCAGAAATCGCCGGTATACTCTCCCTGTGAATCCGTCACCGCTTCGTAAGTCACCGTCGCAGTGCCGAGTTCCCGGTTGTTTTCGTAAGTCACGGTATAGTCGCCGTTCGGCTCATCCGGGTTCTCCGAAGTGTTCTCAACAAGCGTCTTTTTCTTGCCGTTTACCTTGCCGCTCAGCGTCAAAGTATCCGGCTGTTCCACTTTCTCGCCGTTCTTATAGGAAAGCGACTTCTTGAAACCGTTTATCTTCACGGTGTTTAAGTTCGTCTGTTCATAAACCTTTACGGTGGCCACCTTACGGCCGGTCTCTTCCTCACCGACAACATTCAGGAAGTTCCCGCTCGTTCCCGCAAAGACCTTCACGATATATTCACCGGGATCGATGCAGCTGCTCTCGGTAAGGATCGGATCGCCGTGTTCATCGACGCCCTCCTTATACCATTTGAAAACAAGGTCCTTCTTCCCGGGTTTGATCTTTTTCCCGTCATAAAGGAGTGTCGGCTTCAGCTGGTTCTTTTTCTTCGACTTATAGGCCGCGGTGAGGATCGTCTCATCGGAAGGATCGTTCCCGTCAAGCACCCGGAGCTGATCGAGCGGAGTCGGGATGATATTGAAATATACCGTTTCGCTTCCCGTATAAGCGCCCTTCATCCTGATCGTGATCTGCGGGCCGACCTTCTTTCCTTTCTTTACCGCATCTTTGTTTCCGACCTTCGTATTGTTCTTGTAACTCAGCGTATAGTCGGTCCCTGCCGTCAGCAGTTTATATCCTTTATAGACATGGATCTCCGGCTTCACCGCGTTTCCGGTGTAATAGTAGTTTTCCTCAAGACCGGCTACCCAGATCTTCGCTCCGGTGATGTTTCCGTCCGCATCCTTCTCATAGATCTGATCCGGATCCGGATCGATGAGATTTCCGTGCTCATCTTCATCCACGATCTCTTTCGGGATCACCTTTACGATGCACTCTGCCGTAACCGGATCCCCTTCCGGGGCGCCGTTCGCGCTCACCGTGATCGCAGCCGAAGCCGCTTCCGGATCGCCGTCTCCGTTGACGCCGGGCCATTTTGCGGTCACGAGTCCGTCTTCGGATACCGTCGCTACGCTCGTATCATCGCTTTCAAACGTTACGCTCTTATCCCTTGCACCCGCGGGCGCCACTGAGGCCGAAAGCCGGAAAGTCTCTCCCGGATAGAGGGATACTTCATTGCGGTTCAGCACGATCGCCGTCACGGGCAGATCATCCGGCACCGGACTCGGTGAAGGAGAAGGTGACGGTTTCGCTGACGGAGAAGGACTCGGAGAAGGAGCAGAACCCGTCACGGTCACTTCAAAGATCGCCCGGATCCTGTTCTCCGTGATTGCGGTAATGACCGCGCTCCCTTCCCGGTGTCCGGTCACGACCGCCGTCAGGTCATCCGCCTGATCCGCGGCGACGCTCGCGATCTGCACATTCGAACTCTTCCAGGTGACGGCATCGCCCGCCGTCACGTTTTCGGGCGTGACCGCCGCATGAAGCGTAAGCTTTCCGCCCGTTTTCACGGTATGATCGCCGGTCGTTGAGTTGACGGAAAGCGCCGTCGGCCAGATATACGGATCCGTCACAGTAACGGAAACCTCCGCCGTATAGGTCTGAAGCAATGTCCCGTCTGTCGCATAGCAGATTGCATTCGCCCGGATCCTCGCGCGTCCCGGATCCCCGGCAGTCACCTTGAGAAGATGTACGCCGTTTCCGGTACCTTCGACTTCTTCGATCTTAATGACATTCCCGCCTGCCTGTTTCGGAACATTCGTCCGGATCGTCCAGCTGACCGGAGAATCAGGATCGGGATTCGCCGGCGTCGTAATGAGCCGGAGATAGTATTCTTTTTTCGCACCTTCCGCCGTGCTGTCAGATGAATCAAGTACGACACTCTTTACTTCTTCGGAGGCGGCGATATGTTCCGCGGAGAGGAGCTCCTCTTTTTCGTCCGCGCCATAGAGGGATACCGAGGTGACACGCATCGGCTTTCCGTCAACGAAATGAACATCCTGCCCCGCTTTATCATTGTAGTCTCCGGAAAGGAGCGATGCTGTAGAGAGCGCCTCCTCCACCGATGCCGCGTTTTCGACCGGTTTATAGTAGGTCGTTTCTCCGTCAAGCGTCCGCGACCACCAGTTAAGCTTCGCAGAAGTATCAAATTCCCAGCCGTAAAGGACGGTCTTCTTATCATCTCCCGTGCCTTCCGTCTCGCTGCTTTCCCGGTAGTCCGTGATCAAAGCCCCGTTCAGCATGGCATCATACACATTCCCGTCGCTTCCGATAAAGAGCTGAGACATGGATGCCCGGTCGGAGGTTCCGCGTTTTACGACACCGCCTTTCACCGCGAACAGCAGATCCCAATCCGCGGGATCGGTATAGATCCCGTCTTCGGCCTCTTCGGAAGCAAACGTTCTGATCACCCTTCCGACACCGTTTTCATCAAAGAAATAAAGTGCTGTACTTGTTCCTGCTGACGGATAATAGTTCCCGTAGATCTTTCCCGCGTCATATTCCGGCGCATTGGTATCTGTGATCCGGTACTGTTCATAAACCGTTCCCTGATATACAAGCGCCCGGTTCTCCACGATCGTCCCGTTCGGGCCGAAACAGTACATGGTATTTCCGGCTTTCGCGACGGTTCCTGCCGGAGGCACTTTCAGGTTCTCATCCTCCAAGGGATCATAATCCAAAGTAAAAGCAGGCACGAACTTGGAAAGATCATAGGGCACATAGGCCGCCCTTCCGTTCTTCTTCGTCCATCCGGTTTCGTAAAGGATATGATAATCCATCCAGTTATATTCGGAGAACGCTTCCGTTGAGGTCAGTTTCTCCCAGTCCTCTAAGCTTCCGCCGTAGACGATCAGCCCCCGGTATCTTTTATTTCCGTTATTTTCCAGTTCCTCGGCGTTACTTAATTCCTTAAAGATCGAGGAGAAGGCTATCCCGTCAATGTTCATCGCCGTATAAGGGATCTCGACCAGACTGATGTAATCCGTATCCTGAAGGCTCACGGATCCCTCAACGAGCCTGCAGTCAAACGAGTTCGCGGCAGCTGTCTCAAAGCCGGCGGGAAGGAGCAGCCGGTCATAGGACGGAGCGTCCATATGTCCGATCAGGAAGGTTCCTCTTGAATACGGTCCCGCCTCGATCCTCCGAAGCGATGCCGGAAGGTTCAGTTCCTTAAGATTCGTCTCCGTCCTTCCTTCTCCTCCGAACGCGCCGTCTTCGATCACCTCGGTGGCATCCGAGAATATAAGTGACTCCAGGGAATCCGCCCCATAGAACGCTTCTTCCCCGATCCTCTTTATCCGGCTTTCACTCATGTCAACGGTCAAAAGCTTCCGGCAGTCCTTAAAGGCTTTCGGACCGATCGCCGACAGACCGGATCCGGCAAAACTAAGACAAGTAAGCTGCAGGCAGTCCTCAAACGCCCCTTCGCCGATCGATGTCACGGTAGCGGGGATCTCAAGTTCCGTAAAGGAAGAATGCGCGAAGGCCCCGTCCCCGATCACGGTAAGTGCGTAGGGAAAATTCGTTTTTCCATGCTCATCGACATTGATCCCCTCGAAGCGGTTACAGAAGGACTGTTTTATTCCCCGGTCGTTATCCGATTGATAGTCGGGATACCACCCATCACCAACATATCCGCCGGAAAAAGCTTCCGCCCCGATGACACTTACCCTGTCCGGAAGCTTCACGGTCTTTAAGTTATAGGAATCGTAGAACGCCTTCTCCGGTACTTCGGTAAGAGGCATTTCGGAAAGGTCGATCTCGGTCAGCCCCTCATTATAAGAGATCCCTGTCACATATCCGTTGGTCTTCACCAGGTAGTTTTCCTCAAACCACATGCTGTCTTCGCAGGAAAAGAGATTCGATCCCAGTTTCGTAAGATTTGCCCCTTTCCCGAGATCGAGGCTTTCAAGCGATCCGGATGCTCCGAAGACACCATCCCCCAGTTCTCTGATGAGCGGCATGGAAACGTTCTTTAACTGATGCATTCCGTAGAAAGCATCGTCGCCGACCTTTTCCGCGCAGGTAAGGGTCAGATTCCCGTCCGCAAAAATGCTTTCGCACTCATTGAACGCCCGGTCTCCGATCACGGTCACATACTCAAGCGAGGCATCGACCGCGTCCTCATAGTCCGTAACGACCATCTTCATCGGGCGGCTCCTCGTTTCTCCGTTTACGGTATATTCCTTATCCTCATAGGTTACGACCGCGGTCCCTTCCCGGTAGATCCCCCGGAGTTCCGTACACTGATCAAAGGCTCTGCTTCCGATCTCGGTAATATTGCTCGGTATAAGCACCGTCTGCAGGTGATTAAGCCCGAAGAAAGCCTCGTCACCGATCTTTCCGTCCGCGACCCCGCCTTTAAATTCGATCGTGCGGATCGTATCGACGTTCGGGCTGTACGGCCAGTTGCCCTCGCAGTAGAACAGGTGATCCGGAATCGTTTCAAGCTGCCCTTCGAATACCACCTTGTCGACGGAAGCTCCGTCAAAAGCATACGCTCCCACTTTTATCAGCCGGTCGCCGAAAACAAGCTCCCCGGTATAATGTCCGGAGATCCACGGTCTTGCCTCGCCGTTATTGCGTCCTCCGAAATTCCGGAACGCTTCCTCTCCGATCTCCGTGATGCTGTTCGGGAAATGAACGGCATACTTCGTTCCGTTTTCGATCTCTTCCGCGGTCGGGTTGATCCGCTTTATGCCATATACCTCTTCAAAAGCGCTTTCTCCGATCTTCGTGATGTTCTCTCCGAAATTAAGCTCCTCCAGCGTGAGATTCCCGTAAAGAGCAGCCTTACCGAAACCGGTGATGCATTCGGGAACCGTGAAACTTGTTACCCGAAGTCCCGCCAGGTCATCCTGCTCAAGAAGGTTATTCCCCCATCGCTCAAGGTTCTCACTAAGAGTCAGTTCGTCCGCGTAAACATAGCCGAACGGCGCCTCTCCGAGATCCGTTACATTGGAAAGGTCAATCTTGAAAAGATTCCCCGGCGCCACTCCGTAATTGGCTTTCTTCGTACCGAAGCCCTTGAAGCAGTAATCCCCGATCCTCGTTACGCTGTCGGGAAGCGCGAGGGTATACTCCGCTGTAGTCTCATCATAGGCATAATCTCCGCTTTTTGCCGTCGCGAAGCGGACTTTCGATGCCTCCTGACAATCCGCATAGGCATAATCGCCAAGTTCCGTGATCCCCTCGGGGATCGTTACGGATCCCGTTTTCCATCCTTCAAAAGCATGATCGCCGATATGCGTGATCGTCGCATAACAGTCAAAGGAAGTAACGCCGGTGCACCAGTAGAAGGCGTAATCCCCGATACTCGTTACTTTGTTTCCGAGTTTGATCTCTTCGATATAAGCGTAATCCTGGCAGAGCCTCGATCCTACTTTCGACACATAGAACTTATTCCCTTTTTCATCCTCAAGCTGCTGATCGAACAGGATCTTTTTTACGGTTCTTGCGCTTTCATAGGCGCTTGCCGATGTTTTCTTAATGTAGACCGCTTCGACCGTATTGTCCTCGAGTTTTTTGCAAAGATATGTATTTCCGTCTTTTCCTTCAAGATAGACATAATCTCCGTTTCCCGAAACCTCCGCGGAGGAGGCTTTCACGGTCACGGGACAGTCGATGACGATCATGCCGTTAATTTTAACGCGCACGACAGCATATCCCGTCGTTCCGTAGATCCCGTCCGTAAAGAGTCCGACCGCATACATCCCCTCTGCACTCGTTTCCCCGTTTCCGAACCGGATAACGCCGTTTTGGGCATCACCGTCGTCCGGCACCTCATCAATGATCTCCCATTCAGCGGTATATTCCGGATCTTCCGCATTCGATTCGATCTTGATATGGAGCTCGCAGTTTTCCGGCTCCGTGGCCGAAACATCCGCTTCATAGGGGGGAAGGCTCATGTCGCTCCGGCGATAAAGGACAACTCCCTGATCCGTCACATCATTAACATATAGCCGGCGCTCGCCGTTGACCCAGATCTTCGCGCAGAGTCTGGCATCTCTGATCCCCTGATTCTCGATCGTGAGCTTCACAGTATCCGTATTTCCGCCGGGGAAGAATTGATAATCATTCGCTTCCTGATCATACATCAGCTTGGGAAGCTCCGGCGCGCTTTCAAACGGAACGGATACCGCAGGGAAATAGATCGTCTGAAGGTTTTTACAGCCGCCGACGAACAGTCCGCCGTCTTTATTTACGATACTGCTCTGCGTGAGCGCGTACGGATTCTCCCCGAATTTCACGCCGCGAAGATCGAGCGTTTCCAGAAGCGGGCAGTCAAAGATCCCCTCCGCGCCGCCTTCTTCGATCGCGGACAGATCAAGACGTTTATCGAAATCGGATCCGAGTTCAAACTCCCTGCAGCCTTTCAGCGTGAACATTCCGGACGCCTGCTTCAGGCTCCCCGTCGTCATTCCGTAAGGCAGTCTGAAGCGTTCGAGCTTCGGAAGAACGAACATATCCGTCGCATCCTCGAGGGCAGAAAGATCAAACTCGTAGGGGAGCTCAAGGTCCGTAAGCTTCTCCATATCGAGCATCCCGCTTGCGTCCGTCACCTTCGACATATTAAAGTTTGCCAGATTTAGGGATGTGAGCGCAGGTCCCGCGGAACCGCTCACAAGTCCTCCCCAGAACGGGCCTTCCTCCCGGTAGCGTCCGAACATTCCGCTCATATCCGTTACATTATCGGTGCGGAAATATACCAGGTTCTCGATCTCTTCGAGCTTTTCGCAGCTCATAAAGAGTCTGCTCATATCCGTTACGAAATACACATTCACCGAATTGGGAAAGACAATCTTCTTCAGATTCGCCTGGTTTATGAACATCCCCTGCATATTCTTTACTTCATCGAAGGTAAAGTTTGAAAGATCGAGCGTCCCGCTTAGATGCCCCATCCCATAGCAGGAAGGCTTGCCCGACCGGCGGTATCTCGCCATGCCGCCCGCGCCGAACATATAGGACATATCCTCAGCACTCGACGTATCAAAGCCGCTGACATCCGGATCCTTCGCGTCCGGGCACCAGATCCAGTAGAACATATGGGAAAAATTCTTTACCTTTCGCGTATTGAATTTGGAAACATCGATCCCGTTTCTCACATACTGTCCATAGAACATATATGACATGTCCGTCACATTTGAAGTATCGAGAGCCGCGATATCGAGCCGGTCAAGCTGTACGATATTATGGCCCTCACCGATATAGTTTTCCCCATTTCCGTAGAACATGCCGCGCATGTTTGTGATGTTCGATCCCACCGTGCCCGGCGCGCCTCCGATCGTAAGCGAACGGAGAGTGCAGGAATCCGCCGGAAGAAGATAACTGCAGTCATCCGGGAAAACCACTCCGTTTTCGATCGTGACATTCACCGCCGTGGAAGGATATTTCTCCCAGGTAAGACCGCGGTCCTCCCCGACCCCGGCCACATGCCGGCTTTCGGAGAGAACGACCTGATACTCTTTTGTTTCGTTCCTGACGGGATCGTACACCTCATAATTCGCCGGGATCACCCAGTCATGAAGCACATAGGAATCGTAATCGGAATAGTCGACCATCGCCCCCATTTCGGACACGCCGGTCCCGAAGATCGTCAGTGTATCATCTTTCATCCGGTAGACATACGGACGGAGGGAAAATGTCCCCATTTCCGACTCCCGGAAATAAGGAGCGGTATCATATGCTTTCGAGAGGAATCTTTTGGAATCTTTTTCGATCTCATAGAGCGCATTCCCGATATTGTTCCCCGCATCGGCACTCTCCAACCCGTCAAACCTCGTTTCATAATCCCAGTTGTCCATGGTAAAGAGAGTGTCATCCGTCGATCCGTCATAAAGATAGGCGACGATCGCGACGGGATTCTCGGAACTGCTCATTCCCGATGTGTCATACTTTATATGCCCGTGAAGATGATAGGGATCCTCATGGTCCTCATCGAATTTACAGTCCTTCGAAGGTTCAGAGAGTCTGTACTCACTGATCCTCTGCACGGAGATGCGCTTCCATGTCCCATCCGGCTGCTCCTCGTATTCCCAGCCGAGAAGTACCCGGTCGGGAAGGGTATCCTTATCCAGTGTCACGAACATGTCTTTCAGCTGTTCATTCCCGTCTTCATCCAGATCGGACCATCTTCTTCGGAAATCATAAGAAAAGTCTTCCGCAAATTCCGCGGGGATCGCCTCCACGGAAAAATCTGCTGTTCCGCTCACGGTGTTCAGGTCAGTTACAGCGGCGCCGTCTTTTGTTTTAATGGTGGGAGGGGTCTGACTTCCGATTCCATTCATGGATACGATCTCCCCTCCTGTAAAGAACCGGCCGCCCTGACGCTCGAGCCGGATGTCCGCATATACCGCGGAAAAGAGAGCGACATTTTCCTCGCTGTAGGTATAATGACCGTTCTCCACATAGTAGTCGGCATCTAACTGCGAAGGTTCCGCCCCGACGGGATCTTCAAAACCGTCTTCCGATATCTCTTCTTCGTAAGGCGCAGGATCCTCCGTCCGGGGCTCCGCCTCCGCTTTTGCACTGAGGAGCGTTCCCAAAAGTCCCGCAGCAAACAGAATACCGAGTGTCCGTAATGCTTTTTTCTTCATGTCTCCCTCCTGGTTTCCGGATATGTACAGAAATGCGTGTTTTGATCCTTTATCGCATATTGCAAATTGTCTGAAAAGCATAGTAAAATTATACTGTTTTTTATATTCTCTTTCAATGAAAAACCGCGACTTTTTAGGATAACAGGTGTATGAAAACGGTCGGGATCATAGCGGAATACAATCCGTTCCACAAGGGGCATAAACTGCATATTGAAAAGAGCCGTAAGATCACCGGCGCCGACTTTGTGATCGTCCTGATGAGCGGGGATTTCACCCAGCGCGGAGAGCCTGCTCTCTTTGACAAATATACCCGGGCGCGGATGGCTCTTTTAAACGGCGCGGACCTCGTGCTGGAGCTTCCGTCCCATTATGCGCTCTCTTCCGCGGAGGGCTTTGCTTCCGGCGGTGTTTCGATCCTTGACCGCCTCGGCGTCGTGGATCATCTCTCCTTCGGAAGCGAGTGCGGAGATCTTCCGCTCATGGATCGCGCAGCCCGCGTACTCCTTGACCCGGATCCTGCCTTTGACGCGATGCTTAAAAAAGCGCTTACGGAAGGTGTTTCCTATCCGAAGGCGGTATCCGACACATTAACTTCTCTTCATGAAGATCCATCGCTCTTTTCCGGTCCGAACAACATCCTCGGGATCGAGTATTTAAAAGCGCTTCGCAGGGCGGATTCCCGCATATCGCCCGTCACGGTAGAAAGAGAGGATAACGGCTTTTCGAACGAGGCGATTGACCAGGATAGTCAATATGCTTCGGCCCGTTCGATCCGAAAGGCGCTCCTTTCTTCCGAAGAAGGAGGTGCCGGGACGCCTGTTTTTAAAAACTATGTCTGCGAAAACACGCTTCCGCTCTTTGATTCCCCGAAGAGCCGGATCGATGATTATTCGGCGCTCCTTTATTACAAACTCCTCTCGGAGCGTGAAAAGGGCTATGAAGAATACTCCGATGTGAGCAGGGAGCTTTCCGACAAGATCCGGAAGAATCTCCGGGATTATACGACCTTCAGCGAATTCATCCTGCTGCTGAAGGCTAAGAACTATACCTATGTACGGATTGCCCGGGCGCTCTTTCATATCCTGCTTGGAATGCATGAATTAAGCCTTCCCGCGAAAAACATCCGTATCCTCGGTTTCCGTGAAGGGGCATCCGCGCTCCTTCATGAAATAAAAAAGAGCCCGGAGATCTCACTGATCTCCAAGCCCGCAGACGCACCCGAGGATCCCTTCCTTCAGAAGGATCTCGAATGCGCCTTTTTGTATGAACAGGTGAACGGGAGCTACCGAAACGAACTTCGGACTTCTCCCGTTCTTCTTCCCTGATGTTTCAGTTCACTACCGTGATCGTGATCTCCGCCTTATACTCTCCGTCGGCACTTGCCGCGTAGATCGTCACGGTCTTTCCTGCTTCTATACCTTTCCTGACGGTGATCTTTCCCTTTTTATCGACGGTCGCGACCGAAATATCGGAACTCCGGTAGGATACGCTCGTATCCGTATGCTTCCTAAATGTCTTATAAAGGTTCTTATCCGCTTTGACATTCGACGTGCCTGATACTTCGTTGATATCGACCACCGGTGTGAGTTTCATGCTGGATTTCGCCTTCATATTTCCGGTGTACTTCATACTTCCGGGAGCGGAATCATCGGACAGAGTTGCATCGTTTACGCCCTTCTTTCCTTTCGAAGTCTTGAGCGCAAGACCTGTTACCTGACCTCTTACTTTGACGGTGCATTCCACCTTCTTTCTCGAACCGTCCGTGGTGATACCGGTAAGCTTCACAATGCCCGGTTTCACGGCTTTAACCGCCAGCGTCTGTCCGGAAGATACGAGCACTCCCGTATCCGCCGTGACTGCCGATGCGTATGCGGCCTTGGAAGGATCCGTCGGAAGATCCGTATCGCCGTC
>JAILLW010000045.1 GCA_024692955.1 Lachnospiraceae bacterium
CGTTACGGAAAAGGTCTATACGGACGTGGAGACGGGGACCCTTGTAAACTCCGAATTCCTGAACGGGCTTTCCGTTGCGGACGCGAAAAAGAAGATCACCGAATTCCTTACGGAAAAGGGCATCGGGAACGCGAAGACAAATTATAAATTAAGGGACTGGGTATTCTCGAGGCAGCGTTACTGGGGAGAACCGATCCCGATCATTCACTGTGAGAAATGCGGTTATGTTCCTCTCAAAGAAGAAGAACTCCCGCTGCTCCTTCCTGAAGTGGACAGTTATATGCCTACCGATAACGGCGAATCTCCTCTGGCAGCCATGACCGATTGGGTCAATGTGAAGTGCCCGAACTGCGGCGGTGATGCGAAGCGCGAGACGGACACCATGCCTCAGTGGGCGGGATCCTCCTGGTATTTCCTCCGTTATACGGATCCGAACAATAAAAAGGAACTTGCATCAAAGGAGGCCTTGAAATACTGGCTGCCGGTAGACTGGTACAACGGCGGCATGGAGCATACGACACTGCATCTGCTCTATTCCCGTTTCTGGCACCGGTTCCTCTATGATCAGGGCGTTGTGCCCTGTCCGGAGCCTTACGCGAAAAGGACGAGCCACGGAATGATCCTGGGCTCCAACGGCGAAAAGATGTCGAAATCCCGCGGAAACGTGGTAAATCCTGACGATATCGTAAGAGATTACGGAGCGGACACCCTCCGTACCTATGAGATGTTCATCGGTGCCTTTGACCTTTCCGCATCCTGGTCCGACGAGGGTGTAAGGGGTTGCAGAAGGTTCCTCGAGCGTGTCTGGAAGCTTCAGGAGATCCTGACGGATGAGGATGGATATTCGGATGATCTGATGGCGAAGATGCATCAGACGATCCGGAAGGTTGACGGTGATTTCGAGACATTGAAATACAATACGGCGATCGCGGCCCTTATGACGCTGCTGAACGACTTTACGAAAAAAGGCTCCGTTACAAAGGGTGAATTCAGGACATTCCTGATCCTCCTTAACCCGGTGGCACCGCATATCACGGAAGAACTCTGGTCGCTTTGCGGCTTTGAGGGGAGGATTTATCAGACATCCTGGCCGGAATATGATGAGGAAGCCTGCCGTGAGGATTTCATTGAGATCGGTGTACAGGTAAACGGCAAGGTCAGAGGAACGATGACCATTGGAGCCAACGAAGATAAGGACGCTGTTCTTGCTAAAGCAAAAGAGATCGACGGTGTAAAGAAGTTTATGGAAGGAAAGAGCGTCGTTAAGGAGATCTATGTACCCGGAAAGATCCTGAATATCGTAGTGAAGTAATCAACGATACTTATGGCTGAGAAAACGAAGGAAGCGCCCGAAAAGAAATCACCCGAGCCGGATAAATACGGTGACAAGATCGACGCGCTGGTCGAGAAGGAACTGAAAAAACGCGAGATCAGGAGGAAACTTCTGATCGCGCTTTTTTCGGTGATCGCCGCTTCTTCCCTCGGTTATTTCGGATATTACTACTATCGGAGCTCCCATGCGAGCACCAGTTACGATAACCTGTCGGAACTCAAGGGCTCGACGATATTGTCCGATTCGGTCAAAAAAGAGGAGAAGGATAAGTTCACGCTGAACAAAGTCTCCGTAAAGACGCCGGACATCCTCGACGAGTACGCGACTCTTTATGCCAAGAACCGGAAACTGGCGGGGTGGCTTAAGATCGGCGGTACGAACATCGACTATCCGGTCATGCAGACCACGGACAATGATTATTATCTGAATCATAATTTCAATCAGGAAAAAGACGCGAACGGCGCGCTGTTTCTCGACTGCGACTGTTCGCTTTATCCGAAATCCGCGAACATGATCATCTACGGGCATCATATGAAGTCCGGGAACATGTTCGGAAATCTTCAGAAATACGCAAAGGAAAGCTACGGAATGGAACATTCCGTCATCACCTTCGATACGATCTATGAAAAAGGCACCTATCAGGTGATGTATGTCTTTTATTCGAAGGTCTATGACAATGATGATCTGGTCTTCAAATATTATCAGTTCATCAATGCGAATTCGGAAAAGGAATTCGATTATTACATGGAAGAAATGAAGAAGCTGTCCCTTTATGACACGGGCGTCACGGCTTCGTTCGGAGATACGCTTCTTACGCTTTCCACCTGCGATCATTCCCAGACGGACGGACGGTTCGCGGTGGTGGCGAAGAAGATTTCATAAATCATAAAACAGGGAAAGGAAGTGTATCATGAAAAAAGTTCTGACCACTCTGTTATCACTCGGACTGATCGTTATGATCGCCGCAGGCCTTGGGCCGAATGCTTATGCAAAGCCGAATGATGCCTACCTCGACAGTTTTGATGCCGAGTTTTACGCGGCAGCCTATCCGGATGTCGTTGCCGCACTCGGAAGCACTGAGCAGGCTCTCTACGGCCATTATGTGAAATTCGGTAAGGCCGAAGGAAGATTCCCGAACGCGCAGGCCGCGATCGCTGCCGCAGCAAAGACGACGCAGGGGAATGCGAAAACTCCCGCGGCGACTCCGACACCCGCACCCGCGAAGGCAGCATCCCCGAATGCCGCATTCTTTGCTCCGGAGGATGTGAATTATCTTCGCGCCGCCTATCTGGCGCACTGGGGCTCCTATGAGATCGGGAAAAAGGATGAATGGGGCGAAGGCGATCCGGCGGTCGGCTTTACGAGGCAGGATTACACGCAGCTTCCGATCTATCAGGATACGAAGGCGGATATTCTCAACGCGGTCGGCAAAAGAACGGATTATATCGTTGTACATCTTCCGCATTCTTTCATCGTAAACAATCAAGCGGATCACGCTTATTATACGAACATTGCAAAGAACCTGCTGATCGACATGATGAAGAGCGGACAGATCATCAATGCGCAGCTCTGGATCGCAACCTCCGACGGTGAACTTCATCTCAACACCTACGGGCTGCCGCATTCGTATATTCTGCTGGCAAACGACCGGGCCCTCGACAAGGCGGACATCGCGGCGCATCCCGAGATCAAAGGCTATTATAACAAAGGCTGTCTGTCGGGCGAATAAGTGCCGCCTGATTTTACGCAAATCCTCTGTACATGGAGGCACGAAAAAGGTATAATTTATAATCGGACTGTATATTCAATACCATACAAGGAGGTCTGATACATGGTTTATTCAACAGAAGTAAAAGCAATGTGTCCGGTACATCAGGGTGTGCATCACGGTGCCGCTCCGATCCCGGAAGAGGCGAAGTGGGTAAAAGCTAAGGAAGTAAAGGATATTTCCGGTTACACCCACGGCATCGGATGGTGCGCTCCCCAGCTGGGCTGCTGCAAACTGTCCCTCAATGTAAAGGACGGCATTATTCAGGAGGCACTGGTTGAGACGCTTGGCTGCTCGGGCATTAAGCATTCCGCGGCTATGGCTTCCGAGATCCTTCCG